>NZ_JBKKKY020000053.1:0-19960 GCF_046613545.2 Aphanothece microscopica RSMan92
GGCCACGCCAGCAGGCACGGCCGTAGCCGGCCCGGGGTTCCCGCAGCACCTCGGCGCCGTTGGCTCTGGCCACGGTGGCGCTGGCATCCCGGCTGCCGTTGTCGACCACGCGGATCCGTCCGACTCCGATCGCCCGCAGGTCGCCGAGCACGGCCGCCAGGGTGCTGGCCTCGTCGCGCACCGGGATGATCGCCAGCACGTCGTCCATCGCGGTGGGGCTCTCCAGGGCTGGGGGGCATGCCGGAGTACCGCTGAACGGCGCTGCTGGATGTTTCGCCGCCCGGGGCGGATCGTCCTCCCTGGCGCTGCGGTTATGACGGGGGCCATTCGGGCCCCGTGCCGATCCACCCCTGCGCCGATCCACCATGCGCCAGCGCCGCTCCTTCGGCAGGTCGTTTCAACGGGCCGCGAGTCTGGCCACGGTGGTTGCGGCGATTCTGCTCAGTCTGGGTTTCTATGCGCTCCAGGTGGCGGCGCAGGAGGGGGCCGAAATCCTGCCGGTCTCGGTGTTCGTCGGTCTGGCGGCGGTGGTCGGCTCGGCGGTGAACCAACCCTTCCGGCATGAGGAGGGCAACCCGGAGCAGACCGACACCGGCCTCTATTTCCTGTGGAAGTGTTCCGTTGCCATCGCCTTCGCCCTGCTGCTGTACCTGATTTTCATGGCAGGGATGCTGCGTGGTGGTCTCTTCCCGGAATTCAGACGTACCGAGGAAATGTTCGTCAGTATCCAGCGCTTTGTGCTCGATATCGACCCCAAGAGCAATGCCGACTTTGCCAAGCTTCTGGTCTGGTCATTCGTGGCAGGCTTCTCTGAGAAATTTGTTCCCAACATCATCACCAAGCTGCAGGGCTCCGGTGATCGTGATGACAGCGATGCCGGTCCCCCGTCCTGAGCCCCCGCGATGCCCCCGATGAGCGCTTCCCCCCGTCAGCAGTTGCTGGAGCTCCTGCAGCACGGCCCCCGCGGCTCCGCCAGCCAGGCGGGGGATCGGGTCCGCGAGCTGATCCTGGAACTCGAGGCGGGCCAGCCGGCCGATCTCCAGGCCGCCGGCGCTCCCGAGCTGCTGGAGGGTGTCTGGGAGTTGCGCTGGAGCAGCAGCCGCCAGCCCTACCTCGCCACCACACCCTGGCTGGAGAATCTGCAGCTGCTGGCACCCTCCAGGGGCCTGGCCCTCAACCTGCTGCGCCTCGCCGGCCCGCTGGGCCCGCTGGCCGGTGTGGCGGTGGAGGCCAGGATCCGCATCGTCACCGACCGCCGCGTGGAGGTGTGCTTCCAGCGCGGCGGCTGGCTGGGGCCGCGGCTGGGCTCCTCCCGGCTGCAGCTGCTGCGAACCGTGCAGCAGCCGTTTCCCGCCTGGCTGGACATCACGGTGCTCGACCAGGATCTGCGCGTCTGCCGCGGCAACGCCGGCACGCTCTTCGCCCTGGTGCGCCGCGGGGACCTGAGCCTGGCTGACCTCTGGCCCGGGCCGTTCTGAGCGGAGGGCTCAGGGGGCTGCGGACCGCTGCAGGGTGCCCAGGCCATGGGTGTTGAGGTTGTCGATCCGCAGCTGCGTGCCGTGCCCCTTGCGGTCGACGCTGAAGCTGACGGCGCTGGGCCCGGCGGCGTTCTCGCCGAAGGGGGTGTAGGCGAAGCGGTGGTTGCCCAGGGAGGTGAGAGCAGCGGTGCGGTTCCGGGGGCCAAGGCTCAGCTGCAACCGGCCCTCCACCAGGTTCACCCGCGCTTCGCCCACGTAGGCATTGCGGTAGGTGCCGGTGTAGCGCTCCAGGGCCAGGGCCGGTGGACGCGGCGGTTCGCTCACGAGCGGATAGTCCGGCCTCAGGATCGAGGCGAAGGCCTCGGCCATCAGGGCGCCGTAATCCCGGCGCACCCTGCCGTGGTCGAGCAGGTCCAGGAAGGAGGCGGTGAGCGACTCGGGCACGCCGATCGGCGTGCCGTTGGTGAGGATGGCGATGCCCAGCCGGCGGGCGGGGAGCAGGGTCACGCTGGTGGCGGCCCCGAGGCTGAAGGCCCCGGAATGGCTCAGCCGCAGGCGGCCACCGGGGTCGTAGCCCACGTTCCAGCCGAGCGCGTAGATCCCGGCCTGATCCCGCACTGGATCGGCGGGGGGCACGCTGATCACCTGGGGGCGGTGGGTCTCGTCCAGGGCCTCCGCCTGCACCACGGTCCGGCCATCGAGGCGGCCGCGGTTGAGCTGCAGCCGCATCCAGCGGGCCAGATCCCGCCCGGAGGCACTCACTCCGCCGGCGGGCGACTGGGCATCGGGCTGCCGCCCGGGGCTCAGCCGCCAACGCGCACCCTGTCGCTGGTGGAGGTCGGCACGGTTCGGGGTGGCGAGGAAGTCGGCGTGGCGGGAGCTGGTGCGGGTCATGCCCAGGGGCCGGTACAGGCGCTGGGCGGAGAGCTCCTCCCAGTCGCTGCCGCCGGCGCGTGCCGCGGCCTCGCCGGCGGCGGTGAAGCCGAAGTTGGTGTAGGCGTAGCTGGCCCGAAAGCGGTTGGCGGTGTCGAACAGGGCCAACCGGCTGAGGATGGTGGCGCGATCGAAGCCGAGATCCTCGAGGTCATCGCCGGCATGGTCGGGCAGGCCGCTGCGATGGGAGAGCAGATCCCGCAGGGTGATCTTCGGGGCGATCGCCGGACCGCCGATCCTCACCTCCGGCAGCCGCTGGCTGAGCGGTGTGTCCCAGCCGATGCGTCCGTCGCCCACCAGGGCCGCGATCACCGTGGTGGCGATCGGTTTGGAGAGGGAGGCCAGCTGGAACACCGTGTCGCCATCCACCGGCATGCCGCTGCCCAGCCGCCTGGTGCCGTATCCCCGCAGCAGAACGACGCGGTCGTCCTGCACCACCACCACCACGAGCCCGGGTACTCCGGTCCGCGCCATGGCCCCGTCGATCAGGGCGGGCAGCTGCTGCAGCGCCACCTCCAGCGCCCTGTCCGCCCCAGCCGCGCTGGCTGGCGAGAGGGGCGCAGCGGGCCAGGCGCCGCAGACCACGGCGAGCAGCGCTGCCATGGCGCCGCTCCGAGGGAAACGCCGGGAGGTCTGGGTCATCACGCCACTGTGGACTGAACGCTGCCCCGCTGGAGGGCGCCGCGGCAGGTGATCCGTCCGGGCCCAGCGCATGGGGTAGAACCCTTCCTGTCCGGTTTCCAGGCCTGCGGCCCCGCCTGTCCGGTTCCCCGATCCCTGCATCCACCGCATGACCATTGCCCCCGCCGCCGCCACGCCGAGTGCTGGAAGGATCTTCAACCACATCGGCCGTCACAACATCCGCGGTGATGTCTTCGGGGGACTCACAGCCGCCGTCATCGCCCTGCCGATGGCCCTGGCCTTCGGCGTGGCCTCCGGTGCCGGTGCGGCCGCCGGCCTGTGGTCGGCGGCGATCATCGGCATGGTCACGGCGCTGTTCGGCGGGACCCCGGCCCTGATCTCGGAGCCCACGGGTCCGATGACGGTGGTGTTCACGGCGGTGCTGGCCAGCCTCACCGCCCGCACCAGCGATCCGGCGGAGGCCCTGGCGATCGCCTTCACCGTGGTGATGCTCGCCGGGGTGTTCCAGATCCTCTACGGGGCACTCCAACTGGGCCGCTACATCACCCAGATGCCCTACACGGTGATCTCGGGCTTCATGAGCGGCATCGGCACGATTCTGATCGTGCTGCAGATCGGTCCCCTGCTTGGCCAGGCCCCGCCGGGGGGGGGCGTGCTGGGGACACTGCAGAGCCTGCCGGAGCTGCTGCAGGGCCTGCGTCCGATGGAATCCCTGCTGGCCGCGCTCACCCTCTTGGTGCTGTGGTTCACACCGGAGCGGCTCAAGCGGCTGGTCCCCGCCCAGCTGGTGGCCCTGATCGTGGGGACCCTCGTCTCGCTGGTGGCCTTCCAGGGGGTGGAGCTGCGGCGCATCGGTGCGATCTCCAGCACCCTGCCCCAGCTCAGCTGGCCCGCCCTGGCCCCCGACGTCTGGCAACTGGTGCTGGTCAATGCCGCCCTGCTCGGAATGCTCGGCTCGATCGACTGCCTGCTCACCTGTCTGGTCGCCGACAGCCTCACCCGCAGCGAACACAGGTCCAACAAGGAGCTGGTGGGTCAGGGTCTGGCCAACATCGTGGCCGGGCTGTTCGGCGCCCTGCCCGGCTCCGGTGCCACCACCGCCACGGTGGTGAACATCCAGGCCGGGGGCCGCACCGGGCTTTCCGGTGTGCTGCGGGCCCTGATCCTGGCGGGGATCATCCTGGCCGGTTCCGGGCTGGCAGCCCGCATTCCCCTGGCCGTGCTGGCGGCGATCGTCTTCAAGGTGGGGATCGACATCGTCGACTGGGGTTTTCTGGTGCGGGTGCCCCAGCTCTCCCGCAAGGGCGCCCTGATCACCTATGTCGTGATCGGGCTCACCGTGCTGGTGGACCTGATGGTGGCGGTGGGCGTGGGGATCTTCATCGCCAACATCGTCACGATCGACAAGATGAGTGCCATGCAGACCCGCGGGGTCCGTCTGGTCAGCACCGGCGACGATGCGGCCGACCTCAGTGAACCGGAGCAGGCCCTGCTCAATGCCGCGGCCGGTCGGGTGCTGCTGTTCCAGCTCAATGGCTCGATGATCTTCGGTGTGGCGAAGGCGATCAACCGGGAGCACAACGCCATCGGCGACTGCGATGCGGTGATCTTCGATCTCAGTGAGGTGGTGCACCTGGGGCTCACCGCGGCGTTGGCGATCGAGAACGCCGTGGAGGAAGCCATCGAGGCGGGCCGCAACGTCTATGTGGTGGGGGCCCGGGGCACCACCCGCCAGCGGCTGGACCAGTTCAAGCTCTACGAGCAGCTCCCGGTGGACCACACCGAGCTCAGCCGCCAGCAGGCCCTCACCCACGCCGTGCAGGCCCTGGCCTGAGCTGACGCCCTTCCGGCCCCGAGACATGTCACGCGTGAAGATCTGCGGCATCCGCTGCCGCCGTGATGCCCTGCTGGCGGCCGCCTGCGGCGCTGATGCCGTGGGGGTGCTGGTGGGTCAGCGGCACCCCAGCAGCGACTTCATCGGCGTGGCGCAGGCGGCGGCGATCCTCGCCGCCCTGCCGCCTTTCGTGCAGGGTGTGCTGGTCTCCCATCTGGAGGACCCCGACGAGCTCAGCGCGCTGGTTGAGCGGACCGGTGCCCGGATCGTGCAGGTGCACGGCGACATGACACCACAGGGGCTGCGCCAGCTGCGCAGCCGCTGCGGCGGGCTGACGATTCTCAAGGCTCTGCACATCCTTGGCCCGGAACCACCGGAGACCGTTGCCGCGATGGCGCCATTGGTCGACGCCGTGGTGGCCGACAGCGCCAATCCCCGCACCGGGCAGGTGGGGGGTACCGGTCTGGTGCATGACTGGGGCGTCACGGCCCGCCTCCGGGCCCGCCTGGAGGTTCCGCTGATCCTCGCCGGAGGGCTCGAAGCCGACAACGTGGGCCAGGCCATCGCCCGGGTGCGGCCCTATGCCGTCGATGTCAACAGCGGCGTCAAGGGTTCCGACGGCTTCAAGGATCCGTCCCGGATGCGGGCCTTCATCACGGCGGTGCGCCGCATGGGGGCGGGCTCGCCGACCGGCTGAACCTGGCATGCACCGGATCGGCTTGCCACGACCAACGCCGATGGGCTCCCCTCGATACGTTGATGCTTTCGGCACGGAGAGGCGATGGCAGCGGAGCGCTTCTTCCTCGAGCTGGACTCTCCCGAGGCCCCCATGCGGGCGTGGCCCCACGTGGTGATCGTGGGCGGTGGCTTTGCCGGGCTCAAGGCCTGCCATGCCCTGGCCGGCAAGCCCGTGCGCGTCACCCTGATCGACAAGCGCAATTTCAACCTGTTTCAACCCCTGCTCTATCAGGTGGCCTCAGGGCTGGTTTCGGAGGCCGACGTGGCCTCCCCGCTGCGCCAGATGGTCGGCCAGGCCCCGAACATCCAGGTGCTGCTGGGGGAGGTGGTCGACATCGATCCGCAGGCCCGGGAGGTGGTGTTCAACGACCACCGCTACGGCTACGACCATCTGATCCTGGCGAGCGGTTCCGGCAGCACCTACTTCGGTCGGGAGGAATGGCGTCCCCTGGCGCCGCCGATGAAGATCCTCGAACACGCCGATGAGATCCGCCGCCGCCTGCTCATGGCCCTCGAGGAGGCCGAGCAGAGCCCAGCCCCCGAGCGCCGACGCTTTCTCCAGACGGTGGTGGTGGTGGGCGCCGGCCCGGCGGGGTGTGAGCTGGCCGGTTCGCTGATCGAGCTGATGCGCCGGGCCATCCGCAGTGATTTCAAGCAGCTGGATCCGGCGCTCTGCCGCGTCGTGCTGGTCGATCCGCTCGAGCGGGTGCTGCCGACCATGCATCCGAAGCTCTCGGCTGCCGCAGCCGGTTACCTGCAGAGGGCCGGCGTGGAGCTGCGGACGCTGGCCAAGGTGGAGGCGCTCGCGCCCGGTCGGGTGACCCTCACGGGCCGGGAGGGGGTGCAGCAGCTCGAGGCCGCCACCATCTGCTGGACCGCCGGCGTGCGGGCTTCCCGGTTGGGGGCCCTGCTGGCCGATCGCAGCGGCTGCCCTGTGGACCGGGGCGGGCGGCTGGTGGTGGAGCCCGATTTCTCGGTGCCGGGTCACCCCGAGATCCATGCCGTGGGCGACCTCTGCGCCTACCACCACACCCGCGACGGCCAGCCCCTGCCCGGCATGGCGGGCCCGGCTGTGCAGATGGGCGCCTGGGTGGCGGCCCACATCCTGGCCCAGCGGCAGGGACGCACGCTGCCGCCGTTCCGTTTCACCGACCTGGGCAGCATGGCCGTGGTCGGCCCCTGGTATGCCGTCGCCGACCTGCGGGGACTTCACGTCACGGGGCTGGCGGGGTGGATCCTCTGGGCTCTGGCGCACCTGGCCTTCATTCCGGACACCGAGAACCGCATCACCCTGTTCACCAAATGGATGTGGCAGATCGCCACCCGCCAGCGCACGGCCCTGCTGATCACGGGCCGGCCTGACCAGCACCTGGGCGTGGATGTGGGGCTCTTCCGTGCCGAACTGCATCCGGAGAACGACCTCGGGGAAGACGGGGTGAGCGAGGACGACGTGCGGGCTGCCTGATCACCACGGCCCAGCTGGCCCCTGGGGGTGTGCGCGGCTCGCCGATCAGCCGCCTGCCCGGCGCAGGTGGATGAATCCCTGCGGTTCCTCGATCCGGGCGTGGCAGGAGGGAGCTTTCTGGCGGATCACCTCCCCGGCGATGCGCTCCAGGATGGCCCGTCGCCGCCCGGCCGCCCAGGGGTGGCGGGCATCCCAGCCGGCGGCCGCCTCGCCCCAGATCACCGCCACACTCTCCGCACGAAGACCGTCCTCACCGCTCCTGTCCTCACCGAAGCTGGTGGCACCACCCAGCTCCCAGTAGAGGCTCAGGGTGCCTGCCGCCTCCTGATAGCGAATCCAGCCGCTGCGACCGCTGCCGCTGACCTCGACCCGCCAGGGCTGCGGCCAGGCGCTCATCGGGCCAGGCCCGGTTCGAGTTGGCCGGGTGAGGGGAGGCCGTCCAGGGCCATCAGCCTGCGCTCGATGGCCGGGCCGTTGGCCTCCAGCCAGGTCGCCATGGCGGGCCCTGCCTGGCGGCCATGCACCCGGTGGCTGTAGATCACGGCACTCCCGATGCCCTCCGTCATCCGGAACCGGGCGAAGGCCACCTCGATGGCCTCCCGGCCGGGGAAGAGCACGACGATCAGATGCTCGGCAGGCCGCTCAGCGGCGCGGGGGACCGACGCGGTGCGCACGACCTGCCCGCTGTTGCTCCTGTAGGTGGCCAGTACCCGGTTGGCGGCATCCGCCAGTCCCTCGCCATCACGGACGGACGGGTAGAGGTTGATGGTGAGCATGTCGGTCCACCGGGACAGATCCTCCTGTCCAGGTGGTGTGAATTCATGCTGGTGGTTCGAGGACCAGCGGTAGAGATAGGGCTGGTCGCCAAACCGCAGGATCTGCCCCGATCGCACGATCCCGGCAGGCTGGGGAGACTGGTCAGCCGCCTGCACGCCGGCGCCGGCCGCGAGCATCAGGATCGCCATCCAGCCGATCCAGCCCCGGCGACGCCGCCGGCTGAGAGGGGAGCTGCGCATCGGCGGGGGAGGGCCGCTGAGTTCCCCCATTCTCCACGCGGCTGGCCGGGAGATTCAGGGTGCTTCGATCGCCGTCAGCCCCCATCTCCGGAATCCTCCATCCGGGAAAGACCTGATTCCCTCAGCATTCCTCGATCCGCCGATTCGGGAGGGGCGCCATCCCGCCAGGCGCTGCCCGCTTCACCCCTCGGCCCGTCGGGGGCCCATCACGTTGACAAGCACGGTCCTTCGGGCCGAAGGGGCCTGGGGGTGGCCGCGGTGGGCGCCGTGCTGGGCGGAGACCACCATGTCACCGGCCTTGGCGAAGATCGGCAGGCTCGTCTGGGAGCCCATCAAGCGGTATTCATGCTTGTTGAAGCCATGCTGTTGATTGAACGCCTGGTTGCGCCGCCGCAGCGATTTGCTTCGATGCGAATGCTTGACGTAGCAGTATGGGCCAATCTCAAGGGAATCAACATCGGTGATGTACACAAAGGTCTTGACTTTCACGCTCTCGCCGTCGCAGTGGTAGAAGCGTGTGTTCTCGACTCCGTGGTTCACGTAGAGGTTCCGGCAAGTAACCTGAAACTTTTTCATGAAAGCGCGCTTGGCCAGCCCTTTCACCAGATCTTCGTGCAGGGCTTCAAGGATGGTGGAACGGGCTTCCGGGATGAGATTTTCCGGATGGAAGATATCCATCATCCCGTCATCATCACCATGCCTGAAGTTCACCACAGGTTTCTCACTCTCCACCAGCGCCTTGTAGCCCCTCAGGACCCGCTCCTGGTCGCGGTTCAGGTAGGCGCTGGGGAGGCTCTCCCCTGGCGGCAGACGGGAGACCTGCTCCCAGGTGGTTTCCGCCATCCTGGCGAGGGTGCGAACGGCTGCTTCGGAGGCGGCGGCTCGGATCACGATGATGCCGGTGCGCGCCAGCGTCAGCGCAGCCAGATGGAAGCGGAGGCCACGCCGCTGCAGGGCCTCCATGCGGAAGGTGATCGCCTCGGTCTGCCGGATGCGATCGTCCCCGGACAGCAGGGTGGGCGGTTCGTACAGCGGCGAAACCTCGCTTGCCAGAGCCATCGGCACCCGCGGCAGTCGGCGTCACAGTAACTGGCCTGGCCAGGACCACGCCCCCGCCTTCGGGGCGGAAACTGGTTCTGCAGCCCTCGCCTGAGTCATGCCGCTGATTCCACGGATTCTGGAACTGGCCCCTGAACTCACGCGCTGGCGCCGGGATCTGCATGCCCACCCGGAAACGGCCTTTGAGGAGATCCGCACCTCGGCCCTGGTGGCCGAGCGGTTGCGCCGTTTCGGCTGCGATGCCGTCCACACCGGCCTGGCCAAGACCGGTGTGGTGGGGCTGCTCAAGGCCGGGAGCTCGCCACGAAGCATCGGCCTGCGGGCAGACATGGATGCCCTGGTGCTGGCGGAGGCCAACAGCTTTGCCCACCGCTCCCGCCACCCGGAGCGCATGCACGCCTGCGGCCACGACGGCCACACCACCATGCTGCTGGGGGCTGCCCGCTATCTGGCGGAAACCCGCCGCTTCGATGGCACGGTGGTGTTCATCTTTCAGCCCGCGGAGGAGAACGAGGGCGGGGCCCGGGTGATGGTGGAGGAGGGGCTGTTCGCGCGCTTCCCGGTGGAGGCGGTCTATGGGCTGCACAACTGGCCGGGCCTGGCCACCGGCCGCTTCGCGGTGATGGCCGGTCCGATGATGGCCGGCTGCGACCGGCTGGAGATCACCCTGCGGGGGCAGGGTTGCCATGCCGCCATGCCGGATGAGGGTGTGGATCCGATCGTCGCCGGTGCGGCCCTGGTGCAGGCGCTGCAGACCATCGTGAGCCGCAACGTGGCTCCCTCCCAGGCCGCGGTGCTGAGCGTCACCCAGTTCCACGCCGGCGACACCTGGAACGTGATTCCCGCGGAGGTGGTGCTGCGCGGCAGCCTCCGCTATTTCGATCCGGCCCTGCGGCTGCGGCTGCATCAACGCATCCGGGCCGTCGCCGCAGGGGTGGCCGCAGCCCATGGCACGGATGTGGCGGTGGATCTGATCGCGGGGTATCCCCCCACGATCAACGGGCCGGAGCAGGCCGCCACGGCCGCGGCCGCCATGGCCGCGGTGGTGGGCGATGACCAGGTGGATCGGGAACTGCCCCCCACCATGGGCGCCGAGGACTTCGCCTTCATGCTGCAGCAGCGGCCCGGTGCCTACGGCTGGATCGGCAACGGGCCCGGCGCGGGAGGGTGCCTGCTGCACAACCCCCGCTACGACTTCAACGACCGCCTCCTGCCCATCGGTGCCAGCTACTGGGCCACCCTGGTGGAGCGGGTGCTGGCTAGGACCCCAGCAGGGCCGTGCACTCCAGCCGCTCGTGGCGGGCATCCGTGAGCTGCAGGCGCAGCCGGATCGTCTCGGCGAGGTGCTCGGCGTCATCGGCGACGCCGCTGAAGCGTGCCGATCCCCAGGTCTGCAGCCAGGGCAGGCCGATGAAATACAACCCGGGGCTGGGGGTGACCCCGCGGTCATGGGCGGGATAGCCGGCACCATCGAAGACCGGCACGTCGATCCAGCGGAAGTCGGCCGCGTATCCCGTGCACCAGATCACCGCCGCGAGGGGTTCCGCGCGCAGATCCACGCTGCCGTCGTCGCTGGCCGGCGGATGCCAGCAGGGCTGGTAGGGGGGATCTTCCGGGGCGTCGATCCCCTCCCGCTCGATGTAGGCGTCGATGCTGGCCCGGATGCGCCCGTACACGGCATCGGCCTGGTCCAGGTTGGCCGCCAGATCGTCGGCGAAGTGAACCGCGTCGTGGCTGATCCCGCGCAACCGACCATGCAGCACCATGCCATGGCGGGCATGACGGCGCAGATCAATCTCCCGGCCCCCATCCCTGCCGGTGAGGTAATGGTTGGTCTTGCTGCGCACCAGCCGCGGTTCCGGGTGCTGGTCGATCGGCATGGCGTAGTACCCCATCCGATCGAGCCAGTCCACCACGTCCTTGCCGCGGTAGCGGCGTGGTGAGCGGGGGGCTGACCCCACGCTGAGATGCACCCGGCGGCCGGCCAGGAACAGATCCTCGGCGATCTGGCAGCCGGACTGACCGCTGCCGACCACCAGCACCGACCCGGCCGGCAGCTGGTCCGGATTGCGGTAGTCGCGGGCATCCAGCTGCAGCACGGTGCTGGCCAGCCGTTCCGCCTGGCGATGGCGCTTCGGCCGGTGGTAGCCGCCGGTGGCGACGATCACCTGCTCGGCCTCGATCTCACCGGCCGTGGTGCGCAACCGGTAGCCGCCGCCCCGGCCGCCCAGCCACTCCACGCCCACCCCTTCACGGACATCGGCCGCGATGGCAGCGGCGAACCGGCGCACGTAGGCCACGACGTGCTCGCGCAGCATGAAACCCTCTGGATCGTCCCCGTCGTAGGGGAAGTCCGGCAGCCGGCACTGCCAGTTCGGGGTGACCAGACAGAAGGAATCCCAGCGCTGATGTTCCCAGGCGTGGCCGATCCGGTGCCGTTCCAGCACGAGGGGCCTGATGCCGCGGCGCTGCAGACAGGCAGCCACCGAGAGGCCGGCCTGGCCGCCACCCACCACCACGACCGGATGGGAGGACGGCAGGGGAGCCTGAGCAGGCAACGGTGCAAAGTCCAGATGTTGCCTCAGTGTGGGCTCCGGCGGGCGATCGGCCGGTAGCCGTTGCCACCTCAGCGCCTGGATCTGAGTGAATGGCCTGGGGCGGGAATTCGGTCGCATCGGCCACATAAAACAAAAGTAAACATGTGGCAGGGTTCGCCCTGGATTCCCTCCAGGACAGCCTCAGCCCATGCCCGAAGTCACCCGTCCCGCCAACCAGCCGGGCGATTTTCTCGTTGATTACGAAGAGAAGGTCTTTCCTGATGTCAAAGCGGAGCCCGGTGAAAAGGCTCTGGTCACCTTTCACACCGTGGCCTTCGAAGGTTCGATCGGTCTGGTGAATCTGCTGCAGGCCAGCCGGCTGATCACCAAGGGTTTCGAAACATCGATTCTTCTCTACGGACCGGGGGTCACCCTCGGTGTCCAGCGGGGCTTCCCCAAGCTGGGTGATGCGGCCTTCGATGGTCATCTGAACTTCAATGCGCGCCTGCAGAAGTTCATGGGCCAGGGCGGAAAGGTGTATGCCTGCCGCTTCGCCCTTCAGGCTCTCTATGGCCATGGCGAAGGGGCGCTGATCCCCGGGATCACCCCGATCAATCCCCTGGATGTGCTCGACATCGTGTTGATGCACCGCAAGGAGGGCGCCTTCATCCTCGACACCTGGACCCTCTGAGGGGCCCCTCTGGGGTCTTTGCTGCGCATGTCTTCCATGGCCAGAGCGATCACCGTTGCGGCAGCGCAGATTCGTCCTGTTCTGTTCAGCCTTGAGGGGTCGGTGGCGCGGGTGCTCGCGGCCATGGCCGAGGCAGCGGAATCCGGGGTCGAGCTGATTGTCTTTCCCGAGACGTTTCTGCCCTATTACCCCTACTTCTCCTTCGTTGAACCGGCGGTGCGGATGGGGCCCTCCCATCTGCTCCTCTACGAGCAGGCGGTGGAGATTCCCGGCCCCGCGATCAGCCGCATCTGCTCGGCCGCCCGTCAGCACCGCCAGCATGTGCTGCTGGGGGTGAACGAGCGGGACGGCGGCAGCCTCTACAACACCCAGCTGCTGATCGACGACAGCGGCACCATCGTGCTGAAGCGGCGCAAGATCACCCCCACGTACCACGAGCGGATGGTCTGGGGCCAGGGTGATGGCGCCGGATTGCAGGTGGTGCCGACGGCCCTGGGGCGGATCGGGGCGCTGGCCTGCTGGGAGCACTACAACCCCCTGGCCCGTTTCGCCCTGATGACCCAGGGCGAGCAGATTCACTGCGCCCAGTTCCCGGGATCGCTGGTGGGCCCGATCTTTTCGGAGCAGACCGCCGTGACCATGCGCCATCACGCCCTCGAGGCCGGCTGTTTCGTGATCTGCGCCACCGCCTGGCTCGACCCCGCCGACCATGCGGCGATCACCCCCGACCCCGCCCTCCAGCGGGCCTTCCAGGGGGGATGCCACACCGCGGTGATCAGCCCGGAAGGGCGTGTTCTGGCCGGACCGTTGCCGGAGGGCGAGGGTCTGGCGATCGCCAGCCTCGACCCCGCCCTGATCACCAAACGCAAACGCATGATGGACAGCGTCGGCCACTACAGCCGCCCCGATCTGCTGGGGCTGCGGATCAACCCGTCGCCGGCGACCCAGGTGGAGCCGATGCCCGCCCCAGCCGGTCCGCCGGCCACGTTGATGGTCCCTGGCGTCGAGGAGGAGTCCCTTGTCTGACCCGTCGAAGACAGGCCCGGCCCGGCAGCAGCTCGGACGGTTCGTGACCGAGCTCCAGGTGCACGGCGTGGTGGATCCTGCCGTGGCCGGCAATCCCGGCCGCCGGGGTGGCGCCGGTCCGTCGGATCACCGCGCCCTCACCATCGCCGGCAACACCGTGATGGTTCCCGTCTACAACGCGGCCTCCCAGGCCTCGCCATTCCGGCTCGAGCAGGCCTGCGACGGCAGCGTGGCGGTGAGCGGCCAGGGCGACGGGGGGGATCCCACTGCGGTGGAGGCGCCGCCGGAGCCCCGCTTCTATGGGCTCACCACGGCCGAGGGCATCCCGTACAGCGCGATCGCCCTGCTGCATGGTCGCGACGTGCTGGCCACCACCCTGCTCCAGACCTGCATCCGCTTCCGGGACCGGAGTCAGTCGTGCCAGTTCTGTGCGATCGAGCAGTCGCTCGAGGATGGGCGCACGGTGGTGCGCAAGACCCCCGACCAGGTGGCGGAGGTGGCCGAGGCGGCCGTGCGCCTCGATGGTGTGCGTCAGCTGGTGATGACCACCGGAACCCCGAACAGCGATGACCGTGGCGCCCGGCTGATGGCCGAGACGGCGGCGGCGGTGAAGGCGCGGGTGGCCCTGCCGATCCAGGGGCAGTGCGAGCCCCCCGAGGACCCCGTCTGGTACCGGCGGATGAAGGAGGCGGGGATCGACAGCCTGGGCATGCACCTCGAAGTGGTGGAGGAGGAGGTGCGCCGTCGCGTGCTTCCCGGCAAGTCGGAACTGACGCTGGAGCGCTACTTCGAGGCCTTCGAGCAGGCGGTGGCCGTGTTCGGCCGCGGCCAGGTGAGCACCTACCTGCTGGCCGGGCTGGGCGACAGCGCCAGCTCCCTGATCAGCTGCAGCGAACGGCTGATTGCGATGGGGGTCTACCCCTTCGTGGTGCCGTTCGTGCCCATCTCCGGCACGCCGCTGCAGCACCACCCGGCCCCGAGCACGACCTTCATGGTGGGCATCTACGAGGCGGTCGGTCGCCTGCTCGCCCACTCCGACATCCGTTCCGATCGCATGGCCGCCGGCTGCGCCAAGTGCGGTGCCTGCTCGGCCCTCTCCCTGTTTGAGACCGCGTCCTGAGCCCCTGGCCTGGTTGCATGTTTTTCATTGATCCCAGCAGTCACGACATCGGCCGGAGCCTCAGCTCCGCACCGGCCGCCTTCACCCCATCGGTGCGCTGGGGCGTGGCCGTCGATGACGAGGATTTCCAGCTCTCCCCGACCGCCAGCTCCGGGGAGTTCTCCTTCCACCTGCTGGGCTCGGCTTCCAGGCTGCTGCCGGGCTACTGGGACCTGCGCAGCCGGATCTTCTGCGAGGAGCAGCACCTCTTCGAGGCGTCCGACCGCGATGAGCTCGATGACGCTGCCTACCCGATCGTGGCCCTGGCCCACGGCAGCCTTCGGGCTGGCGACGTGGTCGGCGTGGTGCGGATCGCTGAACTGAGCCCCGGCGTCTGGCAGGGAGGCCGCCTCGGGGTGGATGCCGGGTTCCGCCGGCACAACCAGATCGGCAAGGGGCTGATCTGGAAGGCCGTGACCACGGCCCACGGCTGGGGCTGCGATCGCTTCCTCGCCACCGTGCAGCGCCAGAACGTGCCCTTTTTCCGCCGGCTGCACTGGCGCTCGCTGGAGCAGCTCGAGCTCCGCGGCATCCCCCATCACCTGATGGAGGCTGACCTGGCCTACTACCGCCCGTCGCGGGAACGCCGCCCGATCGCCCAGGCAGCATGACCCCCGCCGAGCTTCAGGCGCTCACCCGGCGGCTGCGCCAGCACCCCGGCCTGCGGGGCAAGGAGGAGATCCAGGCACCGGCACGCACCTTCCCGCCGCTGCCCTTCCCGGACCTCGGCGCTGCGGCGGCCCTCGGCGATGATGCCGCCCTGCTGCCCGGGGTGAGCGGTCCCCTGCTGCTGGCCGCGGAAGGGCTCGATCCCCAGCTGGTGGAGGAGGACCCCTGGTTCGCGGGCTGGAGTGCCGTGCTGGTGAACCTCAGTGACATCGCCGCCATGGGCGGCACGCCGCTCGCCCTGGTGAACAGCCTCTGGGCCACCGGTGCCGTCCATGCCGAGCCGCTGCTGGCGGGGATGCGCTTCGCCTGCGACAAGTTCGCCGTGCCGATGGTGGGGGGCCACACCAATCTGCACAGTCCCTACAACGCCCTCTCGGTGGCCGTCCTCGGCAGCGCGCCGGGCCCGGTCCTCTCGGCGCGGGCCGCCAGGCCCGGGGACCACTGCCATCTGCTGGTGAACACCCGCGGTCGCTTCCACCGCCACTACCCCTTCTGGGATGCCGCCACCGAGGCCGATCCCATCCGCCTGCGCCGCCATCTCGCCCTGCTGGTGGAGCTGGCCGGGGCCGCCCTGGTGCACGGGGCCAAGGACATCAGCATGGGGGGCCTGGTCGGCACGGCCGCGATGTTCGCCGAGGCGGCCGACTGTCTGCTGGCGCTGGATCTCGATCGGCTTCAGCCTCCCAGCGGTGTGGATCTGGAGGCCTGGCTCACCTGTTTCCCGAGCTACGGCTACCTGCTGGCCGTGGAGCCGTCCCGCTCCGCGGCCCTGCTCGAGGCCACGGCCGGCGATGCCGATCTGCTCTGCTGCCCGATCGGCCGCTTTGAGGTCGGCGACGCGGCTGTGGTGCTGAGCGCGGCAGGAACGCAGACCCGGCTGTGGCATCACCAGGAACCGCTCACCGGGTTTGGCGCCCTGGACGTGCCGGGCCCGGCCAATCTGTGACCGTGGGCACGGCGGTGGCCGTGGCGGCCTGGGACCATGTCCCCGGCCGTCCCCTGATCGCCCGGTGCCCGAAGTCCGCCTCACCCTGCAGTGGCCCGATGGCCTGACCTCCGAGCTCTATTCGCCCTCCACCGTGATCCTGCAGCACCTTCCCCCCGGGGAGACACTCTCGGTGGCGGCGCTGCAGGCCCGGGGGCTCGAGGGCTTGCACCAGGCCTCGGAGCGCGTGCGGGCGCGCTATGGGTTCGCCTGCACCCGCACCGACGAGGAGGCCACGAAGCTCCGGCAGACCCTCTCGGCCTACGGGGCCGATCAGATGGTCACGATCCTGGCCGGCCCCTGAGGCGAGCGCGCCCCTGCCCAGCGCGCCCCTGCCCCGCCGGCCACACGTCCCCCTGCAACCCCTGAGATCGCCGTGACCCTCAAACCGCCGCTCCCCCCCTTCGATCGCGAAGGGGCGATCCAGAAGGCCCGCATGGCCGAGAACGCCTGGAACTCCAGGGATCCCGCCAAGGTCGCCCTGGCCTACAGCGCCGACAGCGTGTGGCGCAACCGGGCGGAATTCATCCGCGGACGCGAGCAGATCGAAGCGTTTCTGCAACGCAAGTGGGCCCGCGAACTCGATTACCGCCTCATCAAGGAAGTGTGGGCCTGGCACGACAACCGGATCGCCGTGCGTTTCCAGTACGAATGGCACGACGACTCCGGCAGCTGGTTCCGCGCCCACGGCAATGAGAACTGGGAGTTCGACGAGCAGGGTCTGATGCGCCGCCGGGAGGCCAGCATCAATGACATCCCCATCCGTGAGTCCGAGCGCCTGTTCCTCTGGCCCCTGGGCCCTCGGCCGGAGGATCATCCGGGCCTGAGCGAACTGGGGCTGTGAGCGCGGCCTAGGCCACGCCCAGGGCGGCGTAGGCCGCCCGCACCAGGTTCGGACCCCGTTCATCGACCCCGTTCACCATCCGGTTCATCACGTAGCTGATCGAGAGGCGACGATCCAGGTCCGCCAGAACGATCGACCCTCCCCAGCCACCCCAGCCGCAGACCCTCCCTTTCGGGAAGTAGTGGAGCGTCTCATTGCGCAGGGCGTAGCCGAGGCCCCACCGCACCGGCACCTCGAGCACCAGATCGATGCCGTTGGCCTGCTCCTGAACGACCCGATCACAGCTTTCGGGCGACAGCCATCGCTGGCCCTCCACCTCGCCGCCGCAGGCGAGGACCGAGAGGATCCGGGCCAGGGAACGGGCATGGCCATGGCCGTTGGCGGCGCCGATTTCGGCCTGGCGCCAGGCGGGGGTCCAGGAGATCTGGGGGGTCCAGGAGGGGGCGCTCAAGGTGCGGTGCTTGACGCTGCCGGGGATGGCACTGTCGATCGGCAGGGGGCCATCGAAGGGAATGACGTTCGCCACCCGGTGCGCCTGAGCCGGCTCCAGGCCGATGTGGAAGTCAGCCCCGAGGGGCCCGGCCAGTTCGCTGGCGACGAAGGCCCCGAGCGTCTTGCCGGTCGTGCGGCGGATCACCTCGCCGATCAGGTGGCCGTAGCTCCGGTCGTGGTAGCCCGATCGCGTGCCGGGTTCCCACCACGGCGCCTGGGCGGCCAGCAGGGCCGCCGAGGCTTCGGTGTCGTAGAGGTCGCTCAGCTGCACTGGCTGCTCCCAGCCGCACACCCCCGAGGTGTGGGAGAGGAGATGGCGCACCTCGACCGTCTCCTTGCCCTGCGCCGCAAACGCGGGCCAGTAGGCGGCCACGGGCTGGAACAGATCGATCACGCCCCGATCGGCCAGCGTGAGCGCGGCCAGTGCGGTGACGGTCTTGGTGCTGGACCAGACGTTGGTGAGCGTGTCGGCCTGCCAGGGGACCGTCCGGGACGCATCGGCCCAGCCTGACCAGATGTCGACCACCATCTGGCCGTCGAGCGTGATCGCGACGGAGGCCCCGACATCCTCGCCGGCCTCAACCGAGGCACCGAGGCGCTCCGCCACACCGTTGAAGATCGGGTCCCAGGAGCCGTTGACCGTGCTCATCGGCTGACCGTGCTCATCGGCTGATCGGGCCCATCGCGGTGGCCTGGCTCGGATCGCCCCATTCTGCTGTCCCGGCCGGGCCGCCAGGCGCCCTGCTGGTGAGGCGCGCAGGGCTGACAGTCCCCGGATCGCCGCTCAGGATGACGGCAGAAGGTCAGGGGATGCGATGGCCAGCCTTCCGGTTCCGGTCACGCTCAACTGCTCGGGAGGGATCGCCCTCGGTGCCTACATGGCCGGGGTGTTCTCCGAACTGGTGAAGGCCTCATTGCGCTGCAGGGCCGATGGCCGTGCTGAGGTGCTCCGCATCGACTCGATCACCGGCGCCTCGGCGGGGGCGATGACCGGCCTGATCGCCGCCCGGTACCTGCTTCAGGATCCCGAGCGTTCCCTGGCGGAACTGGATGACGACCGGGTCACGGATGCTGCGCCGCGCAACGGGTTCCTGCGGGCCTGGGTGCGGCTGGCCGACATCCGGGCCCTGACCGACTACCGGACGGAGGAGCAGTCGCTCCAGGCCACGGCCTGGGGAACGATTCCGCCCCGCCCAAGGCTCGCGCTGCTGAGCAGTGGCAGCATCGCCGCCATCGCCGATCAGGTGGGTGGCGCGTGGGGTCTGGACGATCTGGCGGGCATGCGCCAGGCGCTGCAACGGCGCAGCCTGGCCTTGCTGATGACGGTGACCAACCTGCAGGGGGTGCTGCGGGTCAGCGACAGCGGGCCGCGCAGCGTGAGCCATGCGGAGACGCGGCGCTTTCTGTTCCATCGCGCCATGCCTGATCTGACGGCGGACGATCTCGACGCCCTGAACCGGCGCTGGACGAAGGCCAAGGATTCGGCGCGGGCCTCCGGCGCCTTCCCACTGGCCTTCCCCCCCCCTCTCGAACGACAGCAATCCCCGCAGCATCAACCTGGATCTCAATCTCCCCAGTGAGGCCCTCTACCGGCAGGAGGCGAGCCGCACGGACGACCTCGTGACCGGCGGGGACCCCGACCGCGTCTGCTGGCTGGAGGACCCCCGGGGGACTCCCGATCCGCAGGGCTCCCAGCTGCGTCTGCGCTTCGACTACACCGATGGCGGGGTGCTGGACGGGCTGCCGATTCTCAAGGGCATCGGCCTGCTCAACCAGTTGGCCTCTCTCGATCCCGGGCCGGCGCCGATGCCCGCCGCGCAGGGGGATGGGGCGGATCGGGAGCTGACGACCTTTGCGGCGGACTGGTTCCGCAACCCGCCGGAGGAGGCGAATCGCCGGTTCGTGTACGTGCAGCCCATCCCCGTCACCGACCTGAGGAGCAACGCTGCGCTGCTGCGTCGTTTCTTCGGGGCGCTCGCCAGCGCCCTGGCGGGCCTCACCTACCCGAAGGCCGAGCACGACCATCTGCGCCTCGAGCAGATCGAGACGATCAACCGGCAGGTGGCCAGGCGGGACGACCTGATCCAGCAGGTGGGCCCCGCGAGTCCGGAGGCCGGGCATCTGCGGGAGGTGCTCCCCTTCCGCACGGTCAGCCTCGATCCCATCGATCCGGTGCTCCCCTTTCGCTCGCCGTCCTTCCGGGCCCTGCTGCTGGAGCTGGCCGAGGAGGCGGCCGAGGAGGCGGCGCCCGAGGAGGAGGTGGCCCCGGAGCTGGTGTCCCGTGAGGGGGATCGGCCGGAGGGCTCCCGTGCCTCAGCCCCGTCCGACCGTCAGCCTCCGGCCGATGACGCGGAGGCTCTGGTGCGTTTCGAAACGCTGCTGGGCAGGCCCC
>NZ_JBKKKY020000054.1:0-19584 GCF_046613545.2 Aphanothece microscopica RSMan92
CGGGTCGGCGTGGACCGGATGGGCCGCACCGATGGGGGGATCCAGCAGGCCGATCTGGTGGGCGATGGCCTGGGCGGTGAGGCCGTAGTCGCCGGTGACCATGGTCACCTTGATGCCCGCCTGGTGGCAGAGGCGGATGGCCTCGGGAACCTCGGGGCGCGGCGGGTCGTAGAGGGCCACCAGGCCCACCAGTGTCAGGTTCTGCTCGAGCTCCTCCGCCGGGGCGGTGAGCAAGCTCCCCGAGCCCGGCCGACGGGCCACGGCGAGGACGCGGTAGCCCTGGCGCGCCAGGGCGTCGTTGGCCGCCGCTGCCCGGCGGCGCCCCTCGTCGTCCAGCGGCACGGCGCCACGGCCCGTGAGCTCGGCCCGGCAGAGACCGATCAGCTCCGAAGGAGCCCCCTTGGTGAGCAGCAGCAACTGCTCCCCGTGCTGCACCACCACGCTCATGCGGCGCCGGCGCGAGTCGAAGGGCAGCTCGCGCCGGCGGGGCTGCTCCGCCTGAAGGGTCTCCAGCGCGAGACCGCGCTCGAGGGCGGCCTGGACCAGCGCCGTCTCAGTGGGATCACCGATGCTGCGCAGCCCATCCGCGCTGCGCAGCAGGTAGGCATTGGAGCAGAGGCAGGCCGCCTCCAGCAGCTCGAGGTCCAGCCCCGGCTCTTCTGTGGGGAGCCAGGTGGCCTGCAGGGCCATGCGGTTGCAGGTGAGGGTGCCGGTCTTGTCGCTGCAGATCACGCTGACGGAACCGAGGGTCTCCACGGCGGAGAGCCGCCGCACCAGCGCCCGCCGTCGTGCCATGCGCTGCACGTTGATCGCCAGGGCCAGGGTGACCGTCGGCAGGAGCCCTTCGGGCACGTTGGCGACGAGGATCCCCACGGCGAAGACCAGGCTCTCCAACGGGCCCATTCCCACGAACAGCAGGCTGAGGCCGAAGGTGACCAGCCCCATCAGCAGGGCGATGGTGGTGATGGTGCGGACGATCCGTCCCACCTGGCGCTCCAGGGTGCTGGCCCCCCGCTCCGTGGCGGCCGTGAGACTGGCCACGTGACCGAACTCGGTGTCACTGGCCGTGGCGTAGACGAACGCCTCTCCCCGTCCAGCGGCCACGGTGGTGCCCGCCAGCACCAGGTTCGCCCGCTCGCGCATCGGCATGGCCGGGCCGTCGGGGGGAATCGGCTCGGCATGGCGGGCCACCGGCACCGCCTCACCGGTGAGGACCGCCAGGTCGACACTCAGCTCGGTGGCGCTCACCAGCCGGGCATCCGCGGGGACCTGGTCCCCTTCCTCGAGGGTGATCCGGTCGCCGATCACCAGCTCGGCGGCGTTGATCTCGGCCAGGTGGCCATCCCGCCACACCCGCACCTGGAGCGGCAGGGCATGGGTGAGGGCCTCGAGGGTCCGCTCGGCCTGGAATTCCTGCCAGAAGGAGAAGAGGCCGTTGAGCAGCACCACGGCCCAGATCGCCAGCCCCAGCTCGGGCGTGCCCGCGGCGAAGGCCAGGGCCCCGGCCACCCACAGGAGGATGGCCATGAAGTGCAGCAGCTGGTCGGCCAGCCGCAGGGCCAGGGAGCGCCGTTTCGGCGGCGGCAGCCGGTTGGGGCCGAAGCGCTCCAGGCGCAGTGCGGCCTCCGCGCCGGAGAGTCCCTCGGGGGCGGAGAGGAGGCCCGCCACCACCGCGTCCGGCCCGAGGGACCAGATCGGCTCGGATGCCGATAGCAGCATGCTGGAGCCCTAGGGCGTGGAGCCGGGCAGGCCCCACTGGGCCCGCAGCTGCGCGTTGCTGAGTTCCCAGGCGTGTTCTCCGGCGGCGACGCTGTGGGGGAGGCGGCGGGGAGTCAGGCCCCGCTCGGCGAACACCGCCGCGAGTTGCTCCTGATTCCGTTCCGCGGCGGCGATCAGGGCTTCGAGGTGGCGGGAACCGCCGGCCACCTTCCGCATCTCGTCATTGGCCCGGCAGAGGCGCAGATCCTCCAGGTGGAGCTCGAGCCAGGTCCACTCGTAGAGGAGCATCGGCTCGCTGCAGTGATCCAGGTGGTGGCGGTAGGGGGCTGCCTCGAGAAGCTGCGGTTCGCCGGCATCGCGGGCGGAGGTCCCGCTGGCGGCCCCATCCCGGCTGGCCCCCAGCCGCTCCATGATGTCCCGCAGGTAACTCATCGATTGCCCGACTGCTGTCCCCATTCTCGTGGGGGGGACCCGGTGGGGCCACGGCTGCCGGCGGGACCGGCACGGGACGCCCTGGCGGCGCCCGTCAGCTCAGGGCTGGTCGGTGCTGAAGCCCAGCATGGTGGCCTTCACATGGGCCAGGGCCGTGCCCTCCAGGAACTGCTGGTCGAGCAGCAGCAGGGCGGCGGCGTTGTCACCGGCCAGGCGCAGCCGTTTGCGCACGAAACGAGCCTCGGCCTCCTCCTTGATCTGTTCGGCCACGAACCAATCGAGCATGGCGGAGGCGCTCCGGTCGGATGAGGCCTCCGCCAGGCTGTAGAGGCGGTTGATCGAGGCGGTGACCTCCTTCTCCATGTCGTAGACCCGATCGAAGAGGTGCTGCACCGACTCCCAGTGCCTTTCGGGAGCCTGGATCGTGGGCAGGACCACTTCCTCGTCACAATCCACGAGGTAGGCGATCATCCGGGCCGCATGGGTCCGCTCCTCGTTGCTTTTCTCCAGCATGTAGCTCGAGAAGCCGGCCAGGTCCTTCTCCCGCAGCCAGATCGACATCGCGAGGTAGCTGTGGCTGGCCTGGAACTCCGATTCCAGGTGCGCGTTGATGGCTTGGGTGAGGTTGTTCAAGGCAGGGCAGCTCCGCTGCAGCTGGGCCGCTCCAAGGCTATGGACCCATGGGGCGCCGGTTCTGATGGCACCTTCAGCCTCGGGTGCTGGGGCGGCCCGGCAGGCTCCGGCGAATTTCCCGGGGGGACGGACGCCATGGCTGGGGCAGTTGGAGCTGCTGGTCCGCCCAGTGGGCGGTGAGGGCTGCCAGCAGGCTGAGGCGGTTGCCTTGAAGTCGAAGCATGGGCGATTCCGGGGCTGCGATCAGCCTGGCGGCTGGACCCGGCGGCAGGGTTGTCGCAGGAGACGTGGCCGGGCAACCAAAGGCACAACCCCAACGCCCGGTGCCGCAGGGCCGGGCGCCATCGCCGAGGATGGGGACCTGCCGGGCCCCAGCCGATGCCCCGACTGCTCGTTGTCCAGCACCTCGAGCGGGAGGGCCCCGGGCTCTTCGCCCAGGCCGCCGCGGCACGGGGCTGGGAGCTGCAGGTGTTCCGGCCCGATCGGGGCGAGCCGCTGCCGGAGCCAGGGCCCGGGGATCTCCTGCTCGTGCTGGGGGGACCGATGGGGGTCGCGCAGATCGGTGATCCGGCCCTCCCCTGGCTCGCGGCGGAGGTGGCCCTGCTGGAGCGGGTGCTGCGGCAGCAGCGGCCCGTGGTGGGGATCTGCCTGGGGGCCCAGCTGCTGGCCCATGCCGCGGGGGGTGCGGTGGAGCCCCTCGCGATCGGCACCGCCGCCACACCGGTGCGGGAAGTGGGGTGGGGCGCCGTGAGCTTCAGCCGCACCCCCGAGCAGGAGCCGCTGCTGGTCGGACTCGACCCGAGCGAGCTGGTGCTCCACTGGCATGGCGATCGCATCCTTCTGCCCGAGGGGGCGACCCTGCTGGCCTCCAGCCTGTTGTGCCGCGAGCAGATGTTTCGTCTGGGGAGCCGTGCCCTCGGCCTGCAGTTCCATGTGGAGCTGCTGCCCGACGATCTGGAGCGCTGGCTCCAGGAGGATGGGGCCTATGTGGAGGAGGCGCTGGGACCCGCTGGTGCGGTTCGCCTGCGCGAGGAGGCCGGCCGCTGGGGCGATCGGGCACGGCGGCAAGGGCGCCGGCTGATCGACAACCTGCTGGATGGGATGGCGCTCAGCTGAGCGGCAGGCCCGGTTCACGGCGGGGCAGGCGTGGGCCGCGGCTGGGCTGGAGGGCCTGGGGCAGGGCGTTGGGCGGGATCGGCCTGAGGGTGTTCAGGTCGTAGGTGGTTTCGCGGGCGGTGGTTGCGTCGGCGGTGGTTGCGCTGGAGCCGGCGGCGGGGAGCTCGAGCAGGGTGAGGCTCTGGCTCGGGGCTGGCGGGTTCTGCAGCAGACGTCGGGGACCACTGCCCATGGCCCCGAGGCTGAGCAGATTCAGGCGGCCGACCCGGCTGGGGAAGTAGGCGTGATGGTGCCCGCTGATGTAGGCACTCACCCCATGACGTTCCAGCAACTGCCGCAGGCGCTCGGGTTGATCGAGCACCTCCCCGGGCCGATCGCGGCCCTGGCTCACGGCGTAGAGGGGGAGGTGACCCACCACCAGCCCCAGTCGGGCTGAGCGGGCCGCCGGAGTGCCCAGCTGCTGCTCCGCCCAGGCCAGCTGCTCGGCGTCAAGCGTCGCTGAGGAGGCATCCAGCACGAGGGTGAAGACGCCGCCCTCCAGCAGGCTGTAGCGGAACGGGAAGGCCGCGCCCTCCACGACGTTCAGGCCGAGACTTGCGGCGCGGGGCCGCCAGAACGCCTGGGCCCGCTGACGGTCCAGGGCGAAGGCGAAGGCCCCGTTGCGGCGGCTGCTCGACGCATCGTGGTTGCCCATGGCCGGAGCAAAGGGGATGCCGGCGCTGCGCAGGGGGGCCAGGACCCGGTCGGCGAAACTGGCCCACATGGCATCGAGCTGGGCCTGGCTGAGCCCCGCTTTCTGCCCGGCGACCATGTCGCCGGCGCACAGCACCAGATCGGGCCGCAGGGAGAGCAGCAGCTCCACCCCGCGTGCCACCTGGGGCACGTAGTGCGTCGATCCGTAGCTGCTGTTGAGGTCGCTGATCAAGGCGATCCGCAGCGCCCCAGTGGACTGCCCTGCGGCGTGGGCTTCTCCCTGCCAGGCACGGCTGAGCAGCACCCCAGCCCCCAGGGCACTCAGCTGAAGCATCCGGCGACGGGAGAGTGCCGGCTGGTGGGGGAGGGGCATCGGGGCTGCTCAGCTGGAGCTCAGGGCCGGCCGCCATCCTCCCGCGGGGGCTCGGCGCCGGCCACCGCGGGATCAGAAGAGCGCCTCGATCAGATGAGCTCTCCGATCAGAAGAGCTCGGCGATCAGAAGACTGCCAGGGAGATGCCCAGGCCCACCACCATGGTCGCGATCAGAGCCGTGGCCCAGAGGGCGTGGGATTGGGCGTCCGCCAGGGTCTCCCCCGGCACGGCGGCGACTTCGTCGGCGTAGAGGTTGTCGTGGTTCTCCATGTCATGGGTATGCATGACGCCGTCTCCTCTCGCGGTACGGTCACCGTAGGCAGACCTCCCACGGTCGCCAGGTCGGCGCAAAGACGCGTTACAGCTCCAGCGGGGGTCCGCTTCCGATGAAGGGACCCCGAACGGCTCGCCGGATCAGGCGTCAGCCCCGCCCTTGGAGCCCTTTTTCCCTTTGCCAGGGCCACCCACCGGCGCCTTGATGCCATTGCGCTCGTAGATCTTGCGCATCTCCTCGCGGTACTGGCTGCGCAGCTGCCGGGTGGCCATGCGTTCTTCCTTCATGCAGGCGCGAAGGGCCTGCTGGTCCTTGGCCGC
This sequence comes from Aphanothece microscopica RSMan92, assembly GCF_046613545.2. Classification (NCBI taxonomy): domain Bacteria; kingdom Bacillati; phylum Cyanobacteriota; class Cyanophyceae; order Chroococcales; family Aphanothecaceae; genus Aphanothece; species Aphanothece microscopica. The sequence continues at coordinate 5,561 of NZ_JBKKKY020000054.1, forward strand.
CTGCGTGCAGCGCTGGCCCTTCTGCTGGATGGTCAGGCGTTGCTGCTGCTGCTTGAGGAGCAGGGCCTTGCGCTCGGGAAAGACCTTCTCCTTCTGGGCCGGGGTCAGCCGCTCCGGTGGTGCCGAGTCCTGGGCGGCGGCGGGTGAGAGGGCCCCGAGGGCCATGCTGAGGCTGAGGGCGCTGGCGCAGCCGCAGGCGGCCAGCAGGCGGGGAAGGGGCATCCGGGCGGTTGAAAGGGGAGACATGGACTCAGGAGGACTCAACGCCCTTCATCCTGGTGGCTGGATCTGACGCGGATCTGTCTGGATCGCGCGAAAGTGTGACCAGATCTGACAGGGACCGACCCCGCAGGCCCAGGACGAAGCCTCCACCCTCCGGGTGTGCATGGATCAGTTCGCCGTTGTGGGCCAGGGCCGCCCGCTGGGCGATGGCCAGACCCAGGCCACAGTGGCCGTCACCGCCCCGGGCCTCATCCAGCCGGCGAAACGGCTGCAGGGCCTGCTCCCAGAGGTGCTCGGGGATGCCATCGCCCCCGTCGGCCACCGTGATCTCGAATCCGTCGCTTCCCCAGGGGCGCAGGCCGAGCCGGAAGGGCGCACGGCCATGGCTGGCGGCATTGTCCAGCAGGTTGCCGATCGCCCTGCCCAGGCTCACCGGCCTGACCCAGGCGTCAAGGGAGACGAGGTCGAGCTTCAGCGGCGTCACCGCGCTCTGGCCCGCCAGTTCCGCCAAGAGGGCATCGAGGGATACCTGAACGGGGGCTTCGTGGCTTTCCCCGCGCGCGAAGGACATGAACTGCTGGGTGATGCGCTCCAGGGCATCGAGATCCCCCTGGGCCTTGGCGGCCTCCTCGGGACGCATGGGCTGATCCTCCGCCAGATGGAGCCGCAGCCGCAGGCGGGTGATCGGCCGGTTGAGGTCATGGCCGATGCCGGCCAGCATCGTCTCCCGCTCGCGGCGGGCCTCGTCCAGCCGCCGCAGCAGGGCGTTGAAGCGTGCCGTGATCTGCCGGACGGCGCGGGTGCCGCGCTCCGGCACCGGCCGGGGATTGCGACCTGTCCCCAGCTGCTGAAGCGAGATCTCCAGCAGCTGTAGGGGGCGCTGGACTTCCAGGCTGAGCACCAGCGTCGTCAGTCCCAGGCCGGTCGCCACCAGGGAGAGCACCAGCGACAGGGTGTCGGGTGGCCAGCGGCGCGGTGTGGGAGGAGCCACGAAGAGCCAGATCGGCTCGAGCGGTGAGACCATCTCGACCCACAGCCCTCCCCCGGCGGCCACCACATCGCGGCAGTAGCCCAGCTGGCGGCAGAGTTCGGCGCGAAGGGCCAGGGCCTCGGCCCTGCCGCGTCGGCTCGACGGTGGGGGACTCTCGGCGAGTTCCAGCCCGCCGAGCTCAGCGACCGCATCCATCGGGTAGCGCTCCAGGGCCAGTTCACCCAGCCGCAGGCTGAAGGCCACCTCCGAGCCGAGCTGAACCATCTGGGACCGCGCGATCCGTCGACTCAGCAGGGCCTGGACCACGATCAGGCTGAGCAGCCACAGCACCAGGCCCCCGAGTCCGTAGCCCAGCAGCCTCAACCAGCGGTGGCTAGGCGCGGGGCCGGCCATCGGGGACGAAGACATAGCCGTAGCCCCACACGGTCTGGATGTGGCGGGGGCGGGAGGGATCCTCCTCGATCAGGCGCCGCAGCCGCGAGACCTGCACATCCATGCTGCGGGCATCGGTTTCGCTGGTCGGTCCACGGGAGAGTTCGATCAGCCGTTCGCGGGAGAGGGGGCGGTGGGGGTGCTGGGCAAAGGCCAGCAGCAGACTGAATTCACCGCTGGTGATGCTGATCGGCTCGCCGCTGCGCAGCAGGTTGCGGCTGCTGGGCTCCAGGCACCAGGGGCCGAAGCTGATCGGGGTGGCGTCGGCCACCGGTGTTCCGGCGGGGCCCTGACCCCGGCGGCGCAGCACGGCCTCGATGCGGGCGGTCAGTTCGCGGGGCAGGAACGGTTTGGCCAGGTAGTCGTCGGCGCCCTGCTCGAGGCCGATGATCCGGTCCACCCCATCCCCCCGACCGGTGAGCATCAGCACGGGCAGGTCATCCCCGGCATCGCGGAGCCGGCGCAGCAGGCTGAGCCCATCGTCGCCGGGCAGCATCAGGTCCAGCACCACCAGATCGGGGCGCTGGTTTTCCAGACGGGCCTTCAGTTGCTGACCATCCGCCAGGCAGCGGACCTCGTAGCCCTGTTCGCCCAGGTAGCGGTGGAGCATCTGCCTGAGTTCCGGATCGTCGTCAACGACCCAGATGCAGTTGGTTCGGGCCATGGCGTGGGGTGGCCTGGATCGGGCGAGGTGCGCCAATCTTGATGCCACACCCCGGTTGGGCGGTCGACGCACTGTCCCCTCCAGCTCTGGGCCCGCCGGTTTCAGACCACAGCGAGTCCGCTCTCGTTGAACACGCCTTCGAACAGGGCCGAACTCAGATAGCGCTCGCCGGAGTCCGGCAACACCACCACGATCGTCTTGCCGGCGTAGGCCGGATCCGAGGCCAGGCGCAGCGCCGCACAGGTGGCGGCACCGCAGGAGATCCCGGCCAGGATGCCCTCCTCCCGCATCAGCCGTCGGGCCATGGTCATGGCCTCCTCGTCGGTGACGGTCTCGACCCGGTCGACCAGATCGAGGTCGAGGTTGGCCGGCACGAAGCCGGCACCGATGCCCTGAATCTTGTGGGGGCCGGGCCTGAGATCCTCGCCGGCTCGGCTCTGGGAGATCACCGGACTGGTGGCCGGCTCGACCGCCACCGATTCGAGCGGTCGGCCCAGGGTCTGCTTGATGTAGCTGCTCACGCCGCTGATGGTGCCCCCGGTGCCCACACCGGCCACCAGCACATCGATGCTGCCTTCGGAGTCATCCCAGATCTCGGGCCCCGTGGTGTCGTGGTGGATGCGGGGGTTGGCCGGGTTGGCGAACTGCTGCAGCAGGACGTAACGGTCGGGTGCGGACGCGGCCAGCTCCTTGGCGGCACTGATCGCCCCGGGCATCCCGAGGCGGCCTTCGGTGAGGAGCAAGCGGGCGCCGTAGGCCGTCAGCAGTTTGCGGCGCTCCAGGCTCATGGTCTCCGGCATGGTCAGCGTGAGCGGGATCCCGCGGGAGGCCGCCACGAAGGCCAGGGCAATGCCGGTGTTGCCGCTGGTGGGCTCGATCAGTTCCTTGCCGGGTCCGAGCAGTCCGTCCTGCTCGGCCTGCCAGATCATCGCCGCCCCGATGCGGCATTTCACCGAATACGCCGGATTGCGGCCTTCGATCTTGGCGAGCACCCTGGCGTGGCAGCCCCGGGTGACCCGGTTGAGCTGCACCAGGGGAGTGCGGCCGATGCTGAGGCTGTTGTCGGCGTAGATCGCCATGAAAGAGCGCCGTTCCTGCCGCCCAGCCTAAAGATGCTGCCGTCAGCTTCCCAGCGATCCCCTCGTTCCTAAGGTTCGCCCAGACCCGCGGCTGAGCGCGCCATGGCCACAGTGACGGCGCCACCCGGGCGACCCGCCTTCCGCCTGCTGAACCACTTCAGCAGCAGCAACATCAGGGGCGACCTGTTCGGTGGCGTCACCGCGGCGGTGATCGCCCTGCCGATGGCCCTGGCCTTCGGGGTCGCCTCCGGCGCCGGTGCCGCCGCCGGCCTCTGGGGCGCCGTGCTGGTGGGCCTGTTCGCGGCCCTGTTCGGCGGCACCCCCACCCTCATCTCCGAGCCCACCGGCCCGATGACCGTGGTGATGACCGCCGTCATCGCCAGCCTGATCGGCCAGGCCCCCGACCGGGAGACCGGCCTGGCCATGGCCTTCACCGTGGTGATGCTGGCCGGGGTCTTCCAGATCCTGTTCGGGGTGCTGCGCCTCGGCCGCTACATCACCCAGATGCCCTACACGGTGATCTCGGGCTTCATGAGCGGCATCGGCATCATCCTGATGGTGCTGCAGCTCGGACCGTTCCTCGGCCAGGCCATCCCCAGGGGCGGCGTGCTCGGCACCCTCACCAACCTGCCGGGCCTGATCGCCGCCACCCGACCGGCGGAAGTGACCCTGGCCCTGGTGACCCTGGCCATCCTCTGGTTCACGCCGGCCCGCATCAAGAAGGTTGCCCCGCCCCAGCTGATCGCCCTGATCGCCGGCACGATCCTCTCGCTCACCCTGCTGCGCGGCGCCGATGCCTCCGCCGAGGTGGAGGGCATCCGCCGCATCGGCGCGATCGCCTCAGGCTTCCCCCATCTGGTGACGCCCCACTTCGCGCTGCCCCAGCTCCAGCTGATGCTGGTGAACGGCGCCGTGCTGGGCATGCTCGGCTGCATCGATGCCCTGCTCACCGCCGTGATCGCCGACAGCATCACCCGCACCGAGCACGACTCCAACAAGGAACTGATCGGTCAGGGCCTCGGCAACCTCGTCTCCGGCCTCTTCGGGGGCATCGCCGGCGCCGGCGCCACCATGGGCACCGTGGTCAACATCCAGGCCGGCGGCCGCAGCGCCCTCTCCGGCCTCAGCCGCGCCCTCATCCTCATGCTGGTGATCCTGGTGGGCGGTCGCCTCGCCGCCCAGATCCCCCAGGCCGTCCTCGCCGGCATCGCCCTCAAGGTCGGCTTCGACATCGTCGACTGGAGCTTCCTCAAGCGCGCCCACCGCATCTCGATCACCGGCGCGCTGATCATGTACCTGGTGATCGCCCTCACCGTGCTGGTCGACCTGATCGCCGCGGTGGGCATCGGCGTGTTCATCGCCAACATCCTCACCATCGACAAGATGAGCGCCCTGCAGAGCAGGGCCGTCAAGTCGGTCTCCACCGGCGATGGCGACCTGCTGCTCGAACCCGAGGAGAAGCGCCTGCTCGATCAGGGCCAGGGCCAGGTGCTGCTCTTCCAGCTCACCGGCGCCATGATCTTCGGGGTGGCCAAGGCGATCGGCCGCGAGCACAACGCCATCGGCGACTGCAAAGCGGTGGTGTTTGATCTCAGTGAGGTGTCCCACCTCGGTGTCACCGCCGCCCTGGCGGTGGAGAACGCCGTCGAGGAAGCCATCGAGAAGGGCCGCCAGGTGTTCGTCGTCGGCGCCACAGGCACCACCCGGGCGCGGCTCGAGAAGCTCGGCCTGTTCGCCAAGCTGCCGCCGGAGAACGCCAGCCTCAGCCGCTCCGAGGCGCTGCAGCGTGCCGTGGATGGCCCCGGGGCCAATGGCGCCCCGGGGCGTGACTCCGCTCAAGGCCTGAGCCCGTAGGGCTCGGCGGCGGCGGCGCTCAGCGTCGGGAACCGATCGGCCTGGGACGGAAGAACTCCGGGTCGTAGTGGAGCCGCTCGATCAGGTCGGCGTAGCTGCGCCCCAGGCTCCCCTCCGGCTGGGGTGGCATCGGGACGGGCTCACCCGGTCTGAGAAGGTGGAAAGGGTGTGGTCCGGCTCCGGCTCCCTCCCGGGTGACAACACCCGCCAGCTCAACGCGGTGGAGCCCCGGGATGGCCCGACTGCCATCCACGCTGTCCTCCCGCGCTTGTCTTCTCCCGCGATGCTGTTCCCGTTGCGTGTCTCGCTGCGTGAGTGGTGGCAGCAGCCCCACCGCGACATTCTCTCCGGACTGGTCGTCGCCTTCGCCATGATCCCGGAGGCCATCGCCTTCTCGGGAATTGCCGGCGTGGATCCGCGGGTGGGGTTGTTCGGGGCGTTCGCCCTGGCGGTGACCCTGGCGGTCGTGGGCGGTCGCACGGCGTTGATCACCTCGGCCACGGGCTCCACGGCCCTGCTGATGACCGGCCTGGTGTCCCAGGGGGAGGCCCTTGGCGAGGGCCTCGGGCTGCAGTACCTCCTGGCCGCCGGCCTGCTCACCGGTCTGCTCCAGATCGCCTGGGGCTACCTGCGGCTGGCCCACCAGATGCGCTTCGTTCCCCAGCCGGTGATGGCCGGTTTCGTGAACGCTCTGGCCATCCTGATCCTGCTGGCCCAGCTGCCCCAGCTGGGGCTCGACGTGTTCCATCCGGAGAAGGTCGTGGTCCAGCCTTCCCAGCTGCCGGCCGTCTGGTTGCTGATGGCCCTCACCCTCCTGCTGATCTATCTGCTGCCCCGCTGGACCCGGGCAATCCCGTCGGCCCTGATCGCCATCCTGATCACCACGGGGATCGCCATCGGGTTCCGGCTCGATGTGCCCACGGTCGCTTCCCTCGGAAGCCTGCCCAGCGGTCTGCCGGTCCTGGGTCTCCCCGCGGTGCCCTGGGATCTCAACACCCTGGGCATCATCCTGCCGACCGCCCTGGCCATCTCCCTGGTGGGGCTGATGGAGACCTTCCTCACCCAGGACATCCTCGACGATCTCACCGACCAGACCAGTCCGAAGGATGTGGAGGCCAGGGGCCAGGGCATCGGCAACATCGTCAGCGCCCTGTTCGGTGGGATGCCGGGCTGTGCCCTGGTCGGGCAGTCGGTGATGAACGTGGGCTACGGGGGGCGGACCCGCCTCTCGACCCTCACATCCGGTGTGAGTCTGCTGGCCATGATTCTCCTGGCCCAGGAGTGGGTGAACCGGATCCCGATGGCCACCCTGGTGGGGGTGATGATCATGATCGCCATCAACACGGCCAACCTTCGCTCGATCACGGAGATCCGCCGGATTCCCCGCAGCGACACCGCCGTGATGGTGGTCACCGTGGTGATCACCGTGCTCACCCACAACCTGGCGATCGGCCTGCTGTCGGGTGTGGCCCTGGCCGGCATCCTGTTCAGTCGGAAGGTGGCCAAGGTGATCGAGGTGGCGGCCCATCGCGAGGCCGACGACCATCGCGTCTACACCGTGCGAGGACAGCTGTTCTTCGTCAGCAGCATCTATTTCCGGCAGGGTTTCGACGTGCATGAGCATCCCGCCCGGGTCACGATCGACATGGGTGACGCCCACATCTGGGACCAGAGCGGCGTCGCCGCGCTGGACCAGGTCATCCGTCGCATCAAGCGAGGCGGAAGCGCCGTGCAGGTGATCAACCTGAATCCTCCCAGCGCCGATCTCTTCGCCCGCATCGGCGTGGCGGAGGAGGCCGGAGGCCGCGGTGGTGAACCGGCCCCAGCCCACTGATCGGCGAGTGTGGCCGCAGGGCGTCCACACTCGCCCTGCGGCCGCGCCAGACTGGTCTGTAACGAACCATCACGGCGATGCCCAAGCCGCTCTGGCTGGTGCGTCCCCGCCCGGACGGGGGATGCGACTACGTGAGCTTTCAAGTCGATTCGGTCACCGGCTCTGCGCTGGCTCCCAGTGTCGAAATGCGGGAAGGCAGCCATCTCCCCCCCCAGATGCCGCTGCTCAAACGGCGCCATCGCCTCGACCCTGACGAGGCGGAGCGCTGCCAGATGCGCCTCCAGAAAGAGGGAGGTTTCCGTTGCAGTGAGCCGCTCTTCTAGTCAGGCCTCGATACGCTCGGAGCAGGCGAACGTGCCCACCGCTGATCCCGCTGCTGATGGTGATGTCCGACCCCTCCGACCAGCAACCTCCGGGGGCCGAACCTTCCGGCCCCTACGAACGCCTCGGCATCACCCCTGAGGCGTCCTTCGAGGAGGTGCAGGCGGCCAAGCAGGCTCGCCTCGCCGACGCCGGCGACGATCCGTTGGCCCGCTCCAGGGTCGAGGCGGCCTATGACGCCCTGCTCATGGAGCGCCTGAAGCAGCGCCAGGCCGGCAAGGTCAGCACCGCCGCCCGTACGGCTTCGGCCCGCGAGCAGCTCGCGCCACCACCACCTCGGCTGGCCTTGCCCGCCCTGCCCCAGCTGCCCATGCCCAAGGTGGCCGCTCCGGCGATCGGGATGCCCCATTTCGCCCTGGCCGAAGGACAGGACCTGGCCCTGACACTGGGGGGCTTCGGCCTGCTGCTGGGCCTGCTGCTGCTGTTGCCCAACGCATCCGTCGAACTGATTCTCGCCCTCACCACCGCGCTCTGTGTGGTGTGCCTGCAGCGCCGGCGCCGCCGCTTTCTCGCCGCGGTGGGCTGGGGCTTCGCCGCCCTGACGGTGGGCCTGATTCTCGGTGGGCTGGTGGCCGGGGCCACTGGGCTGCCTGCCGGCTTGCCGTTGACGGATCAGCAGATCCAGGGACTGCCGGCCCTGGCGCTGCTGTTCCTGGTCTCCCTGCTGGTCGCCTGAGCACGGCTGCCGTGCCGCGCTTCAGGCGGCGGGGCTGAGCTCCTCGATGAGCCCCTGCAGTTCATCGGCATTCACCCGGTACACGGCACTGCAGAAATGGCAGGTGAGTTCGGCCTGGCCGTCCTCTTCGAGCATCGAGCGGAGCTCCTGGCGCCCGAGCAGTTTCAGGGCTCCGAGGCTGCGGTCCCGGTTGCAGGGGCAGCGGAAGCGGACCGGTTGCAGCGGCGTGTCGCTGCCGAGAGGTTGGGGATCGAGGTCCGGGAAGATGTCCTCGAGCAGGGTGAGCAGGTTGCCCTGGCAGGCCTCCAGCCGGCTGCTGAAGCCCGAGATCTCGCGGCAGCGCTCCTCCAGCAGGGCCACCAGCGCGGGCTCGCGCGCGGCCTTGGGCAGCACCTGCACCAGCACGCCGCCGCTGCAGCGCACACCGCTGCTGTCGATCCGTTCCCCGACGAACACCGCCGAGGGGGTCTGTTCGGAGTGGGCCAGGTAGGAGGCGATGTCATCGCCGATGCCGCCGCTCACCAGTTCCACGGTGGAGCTGAACGGCTCCCCTTCCCCCCAGTCGCGCACCACATGCAGGTAGCCGGTGCCGGTGGCGGTGCCGAAGTCGAAATGGCGGCTTCCATCCGGCTCCTCGACCAGATCGAGTTCCAGTCCTGGGTTGCCGACGTGTCCCCGCACGGTGCCGTCCCGCCCGGCATCCACCATCAGACCCTTGAGGGGGCTGTCGGAGGCGATGCGGAGATTGACCCGGCCATGGGCGATCTTCATCGAGCTCGCCAGAAGCAGCCCGGCACTCATCGCCCGGCCGAGCAGGGCGGTGGTGAGAAAGGAGAGCTGGTGCCGCTGGGCAGCGGTGCGGCTGGTCTCGGTGGTGGTCACCGCCACCATGCGGATGCCGCCCCCGGCAGCTGTGGCCCGCAGCAGCTGATCCCCCACACTGGCTCGATGCACTCAGGGCATCGTAAGGAGGGGGGCCGGCGCCAGCGGGACCAGAGTGCCGTCCTCCAGCCGCCAGCCGGCCGTCACGGCTCCCCGGAACAGCTCCGGTTCGTGGGTCACCACCAGCACGGCCCGTTCCCGACCCAGCACCTGGAGCAGGCTGATGATCTCGGCCCGCACGGCCCAGTCGAGGCCGGCGGTGGGCTCATCCAGCAGCAGCACCTGGGGGTTGCGCAGCAGCTGCACGGCCAGGGCCAGCCGCCGTTGCTGGCCGCCACTGAGCTGCTCGGGCAACTGCCGGGGGGAGAGGCCGCCGAGGCCCACCTGCTCCAGCACAGCCTCCACCCGCCCGCTGTCCAGCCGCCGGTGGCCGAGCTTCAGTTCCTGCCCCACGGTGAGGCCGAGAAAGTGGCGTTCGGGAAATTGGAACACCAGGCCGCACAGCCAGCGCCGTTGCCGCGAGCTCAGGGGCTGGCCCTCCCAGCTGATCGTGCCGCGATCGGGTGAGGCCAGACCGCTGATCACCTCGAGCAGGGTGGTCTTGCCGCCCCCACTGCGGCCCGCCACCAGGCCGATCGAACCTGGGGCCAGAGACAGGTTGACGTTCTGCAGGATCGGCCTGGTGGCCGTGGCCGGCTGGTATCCGACGCCGCACAGTTCGAGCATGGGCCCAGCATGGCCCGGCGGCAGCCGGCACCCCATCCGCCCCATGCGCGCCGGCGTCGTGGTGGATGTCGTGGGGGATAGTGAGGCCATGTTGCCGCGCGCGGGCCTGCCGCGTGTCCTGGTCATGGAGGTGCGCTTCCGCGAGTTCGATCCCTTCAACTGCTGGATCTGGATGCGCTTCCCCAGCACCCCGGGCCAGGGGGAGCGCGGCTATGTGGAGACCGCCTTCGACAGCTGGTTCTTCCTCGGCAAGCTGGGCGGGTTCAACGCGGAAAATCTTCAGGCCCATGAGGAGGGGGCCGAGCTGAGCTGGATGGCGTACGACAGCGACGGCGCCGCCACGGCGATGCCGGCTCTGATGCACAACATGGGGCCGATGGAGTACGAGGGCGCCTGGGCCCGCTGCTGGGTGGATCTCGGCACCAGTGACGCCTTCGGCCTGGACGTGCTGATCAACACCCTGCGGCAGCTCGACAACGATGTGCTCGAGATCGAGGAACTGCTGATCGGCGGTGTCAACGAGGACTGGCCCATCGAGGAGCAGCCGGAGGCGATGTTCCCCATGCTCGACGGCCTCTCCGATGACGCGGACTGAGCGCAGGCGTGGTGCGTGAACTGAGGCGGGTGCTGCTGGATCCGCTGCGGCTTGCGGCCGCAGCGACGGAGGGCCGGGTGTCCCTGGAGGCTGCCGAACGCCACTACCTGAGGCGGGTGCTGCGGCTGCGGCCTGGCCAGGCGTTCGGCGTGGTGGACGGCCGGGGGCATCTCTGGTCAGCCCAGCTGGCCGAGGGAGCCAGGGCGGATGGGGCCTGGGCCGTGCTGGAGCAACCGCTGGCGGAGCCACTGGCCCGAGAGCCTGCGCCCTGGCCCTGCCTCGGGCTGGCGGTGGCCCCCCCGCGCCGCGACACCGGCGTCCTGCTGCGCATGGTCTGCGAGCTCGGCATCGATCGGCTCCAGTGGCTGCAGGCCGAGCGCAGCGTGGCGGCGGCTGAGGCGATCCGCGCGGATCGTCAGGAGGCCGTGCTGCGCGAGGCCCTGGAGCAATGTGAACGGCTCTGGCTGCCCAGCTGCCTCGCGCCGGAACCCGCCTGCGGCTGGCTGGCGGCGGCTCCGGGGCAGGGACTGGCGTTGTTGGCCACGACGCGCAGGCCTGGGCTTCGTTCCCTCGGAGCGGTGCTGCAGGACTGGGCCGGACCCACGCCACCCGATTCGGTGACCGTGGCGATCGGTCCGGAGGGAGGCTGGAGCCCCAGCGAGGAAAGGGTCGCCGAGGCCGCGGGGTGGCGGCCGGTCAGCCTGGGGGAGGGCATCCTGCGCAGCTCGACCGCCGCCGTGGCGGCGGCGACACGGCTGGCCGCCTGGCGGGAGGACCTGCCGGTCAGTTGCGGAACATCCCCGAGGCCATGCCCTTGAAGACGGCCAGGTTGGCGCCCGGGCGGCGGCGGCGCATCGGCAGGGCATTGGCCGGGTTCAGGCACTCCGGGGCATAGGTCGCCATGGAGGGGGGGGGCAGCGCCTCCTGGGCGGCCCGCAGCTCGGCGGCGATCGCCTCGGCCGTGGTCAGGGGGGAGGCTCCACCGGCGGGGCTGCTCTGCTGGGCTCCAGGCTGGGCTGCCGTCTGGGCAGGAGCAGGTTGGGAGCCGGCCGCCGCCGCGGGTTGGGCTGAGGTGGCTTGGGCAGCGGGCTGTTCGGCGATCGCCACCTTCACCGGCTTGGCCTCCTTGGTGCCGCCCTCACCGCTCAGATCGAGGAAGAAGGAGCCCTTGCGCTTGAACACCATCGCGTCGGAGACGGCAACGTCGTGGGCTGATTATCCGCTGGACCGGCCGCCCCGGACGGCCGGCTTAGGGCAGTGCAACACATCCGGCCAGTCCAACCCAGCCGAGCCGTGCAACCCAGCCGGATGCCCCGCCCCGTCAGCGCCTCCCTGCAGACTGGACCTGTGACTGTGCTGTCCCTTCCCCCCCAGCTGCCGCTCACCTGGGGGAGTGCCCTGCTGATCAATGGAGCCCTGATCGCCGCCGTCCAGCGGCTGCCCTTGCTCACACCGGCGGGCTGGGTGCACGCGGGGATCCTGGGCACCGTGCTCTGGGGCACCCTCGGCCCGCGGGGCTGGCTGGCCGTGGTCGCCTATCTGCTGCTCGGGTCCCTGGTGACCCGGCTCGGCCTGCGCCGCAAGCAGCAGGCGGATCTGGCGGAGCGCCGCGGCGGGCGGCGTGGCCCCGAGAACGTCTGGGGCTCGGCCGCCACCGGTGCGGTTCTGGCCGTGCTGGTGGTGCTGCTTCCCGCCGCCTGGCAGCCGCCGCTGCTGGTGGCCTTCGCCGCCAGCTTCGCCGCCAAGCTGGCGGACACCTGGGGCAGTGAACTCGGCAAGCTCTGGGGCCGTCACACCCTGCTGATCACCACCCTGCGTCCCGTGCCCGCGGGCACGGAGGGGGCGATCAGCCTGGAGGGCACGGCGGCCAGCCTGGCCGGCGGTGCGCTGATGGCGGGGGTGATGCTGGGGCTGGGGCTGATCAGCGGCTGGCGCGACTGGTGCCTGGTGAGCCTGGTGGCTCTGGTGGCCACCCTGCTCGAGAGCTGGATCGGTGCCACCCTGCAGCCCCGCTTCCATTGGCTCACCAACGAGCGAGTCAACGCCATTCAGACCACCCTGGCCGCGCTCCTGGCCCTGCTGCTCTGGAGCGTGCTCGCCTGGCGCTGAAGCCTGGCCAGCAGCTGATCGCCCCGCCGGCGACAACGCTGGGGGGGCTGGCGCAGTTCAGCGGCCAGGTCCCGCCAGCTCAGGCCCTCCATCCAGCGCCCCTCGAGCAGCCGTCGATCGGCCAGGGGCAGCCTGGCGAGCTGGTCTTCCAGCCAGCTCAGTTCGGGATCCACCTCGGGGCACGCGCCCGATCCGGGGCAGGCGGCGGGGTCCGCCAGCTGGTCGAGCCAGCAGCCGGCCGCCCCATCGGCTTCGCCACCCTCCGGCGGCCCATCGAGGCTGCGGAGCTGCAGGGCCCGCTGCACCCGGCCCGCCTCCTCGAGCTGCCCCACACTGCACTGCAGCGCTGCAGCCATGGCGGCGTTGCCGGCCGGGGGCAACCCGGCGGCGCGCCGTTCTTCCATCCAGCGCTCCGCCCGCCGGTGGAGTTCCCGCAGGCGTCTGGGGGTCTGGATGGGTTGCTGCCGGTCGCGCCGGTCCTGGAGCATGGCGCCGCGTACGCAGGGCACGACATAGGTGCTCAGGCTCACGGCCCGCCCGGTGTCGAATCCCTCGACCGCCCTGACCAGCCCCTCGTAACCGGCCGAGCAGAGCTCATCGAAGGGCTGACCGGTGCGGCGGCTCTCCCGCTGGGCCACCATCCGCACCAGGGCCATGTTGTTTTCCACCAGGGCATTGCGCCACTGCAGGCGCGCCCCTGGCCGGCGGCAGCGGCCCAGCTGCCGCAGCAGGGCCCGGTTGCGGATCTGGATGGCGTTGGCCGCCTGGGGGTCCCGTTGAAGCGGGTCGAGGGTTGCGGAGGGATCCCGGGGATGGGAGCGCATGGGGTGGTGGAGGGCTCTCCTTCACCGTCCCCCCGGGCGGCGGGGAAGGGCCTCGCCTCCCGGGGGGATCCTGCATCGCTCGATCGGGTGAGGGGTCAGGGGCCCAGGATCATCCCGACACGCCGGTGACCGCGCGCAGGGGCTCCAACCCAGCCCAGGCGAGCAGGGCCGGCCAGTCGCGCACCCGCCGGTACACCTCCCGGTGCCCTGCGCTGTTCAGGTGCAGACCGTCGCCGCTCAACCAGTCGGGCCAGGCCGGGTCACTGAGCAGCTGACGCAGCAGCGGCAGAAACGGCACATCGGCTTCCAGGCAGGCCTGCTCCAGCAGGGCCTCATAGCGCCGGACCTGCTCGAGGCTGTACCAAAGCACATCGGCAAAGGGCATCGCCTCCTCCTGCACCGGGCTGAGACCGAGCACCAGCACGGGAGCCAGTTGGGAGGCCCTCTGCAGCAGCTGCTCCAGGCCGAACAGGAAGCCATCGGCATCGAGCTGCGGCCGTCCGTCCGGGCGGCCCACCCGGGCGGTGTCGTTGAGCCCCACCGCCAGCAGAATCCCCTGCGGCTGCTGGCGACGCAATTCGCCGCGGCAGCGCACGTCATGCTCGAGCCGGGCCGCCACCCTCTCGAGGCCATCGCCCCGGACCCCGAGGGGGTAGACCACCGGTCCTTCGGGCAGCCCCATCCAGTGGCGGCGCAGCCGTTCACACCAGCCCCCCTCCTCCGGGTCGCCCCAGCCGTAGACCCCGCTGTCCCCG
>NZ_JBKKKY020000055.1:0-19540 GCF_046613545.2 Aphanothece microscopica RSMan92
GCCTTCACGTGGTAGCCCTGGTCCAGGAGAAGACGAATCAAATTGGTGCCGATGAAACCAGATCCCCCTGTCACGAAGACCTTCCGAGGCACCATGGTCCATTCCGTGGAACATTCCATGGCTCAGTTGACGGAGACGACCTCTGCTGAGACCCGTCGTTTGAACCTATCCAGGAGGCTCACCATCACAGGAATCACGATAAGACTCAGCAGCGTCGATGTGATCAGACCCCCAATGATGGCGATGGCCATCGGTGCCCGCAGTTCTGAACCTGCTCCCAGCCCCAGCGCCACCGGCAGCATCCCAAGAACCGTGGCCGCGGAGGTCATCAGGATCGGCCGAAGCCGCACGGTGGCGCCGCTGATGATGGCCTCGGTTGACCCCTGCCCGCACGCGCGGAGCTGATTGATGTAGTCGATCATGATGATGGCATTCTTGTCCGTGAGGCCCATCAGGAAAATCACACCGATCACGGAGATCATGCCAAACTCCTGGCCTGTCAACAGCAGCGACACCATGGCCCCACAGAATGAAAGGGGCAATGAAACCATGATGATCAGGGGATCGCTCCAGCTCCTGTAGAGGACCACCAGCACTGCCAGCATGCAGCCAATGCCCAGGCCCAGGGTGAGCGCAAAACTCGAAAGGATCTCCCGGATCCGTGCCGAGTCACCGCCGAGCTCCATGGTCACGCCATTGGGGAGTGAACCCTTCGCGGCGGCGCGGATCTGAGACGTTGCCAGCTCCACTGACGTGCCGGGCAACAGGTTGGCGCGCACATAGCGAACACGCCGACCATCGCGATGTTCCTGCGCCGCCTCGGCGGCATCTGCTGTGGGAGTGTTGGCGGTCGTGGACACATCCACGAGGCCGGGCAGACGGCTGAGGCGTCGTTCCAGGACGGTTGCCGTCTGCTCCAGGGTCGCGATGTCCTCACCGAAGAGCCTGACCTGGATCGGTTGCTCACTGCCGGTGTCCACGAAGGGAATGTCCTCCACGCTGAGTTTCACCGCGTCGAGGCTTGCCAGCTTGGTACGAATGGCATCCTGAATCTCCAGGGTGGAGTTCTCACGCTTCGGTTTCAGCCGCACCAGCAGTTCCCCCGTATCCGTCTGTCCCCAGCGACTGCCGACCGTTGTGTAGACCTCCTTGACATCCGGGTTGCTCCTGATCAGCGCTTCGATCCTTTCAGCAGCCTTCTGGGTGTCCAGAAGCTGGGCTTGCATCGCCTGAGCCTGGCTGGGCGACGGATCCGCAGATGCCTGCGGCGAGGCTGACGGCTGCGGTTGGGAGGCGAACCGCACGATGAATTCACCACGATCCAGCCTTGGGATGAAGCCTTTGTCCACCTGGCCCACCAGGGCCACGCCCAGCAGCAGGCTGGAGAAGGTCAACGCCACCACCAGGCCTCGATGCCTCAAGGCCCAGTGCAGCCCGGCTCGATACCGGTTCAGCACGGCCTGCCAAGGCTGCCCTTCAGAGCGCTGGGGGGAGCTTCTCAGCCAGTACATCGCCAGCACGGGCGACAGGGTGCGGGCCACCAGGAGTGAAATCAGAACCGCTGCCGAAACGGTGAGACCGAAGGGGCGGAAGAACTGGCCCACCACCCCGCCCATCAGGCCGACCGGCAGGAAGACGGCGGCGATCGTGAGCGTGGACGACGTCACCGTGAGGCTCACTTCATCGGTGGCGGTGATTGCCGCCTCGCGCGGCGACTTCCCAAGGTCGAGATGACGCGAGATGTTCTCCACATCCACAATGGCGTCGTCGACGATGATGCCTACAACCAGAGCAATGGCCAGCAGGGTGATCGTCTCGAGGTCGAAGCCACTGACGGCCATCACGATGAACGTTCCGAACAGTGATGTTGGAATCGCCAGGGCGGCAATGAGGGTGGCCTTCCAGTTCCAGAGAAACGGGTAGATGACAATGACCGATAGTGCCACGGCTATGGCGATCGATTCCAGCGTGGCCAGATTCGCCTCCCTGATGTAGTTGGCCTGGGTCGCGGCCTGAATGATCTCGATGTCGGGAATTGTGCGACGGGCCTTCTCCATCACAAGGTCAAGACGCTGAACCAGCTCGAGTGTGTTGGCGTCACCCGTCTTCACCACTTCGAGGGCGAGCGCGTTCCTTCCATCCCATCGCGCCAGCATCGGGGCGGAGGCCCCATCCGCGATGGCGTCCGAGGTCGCCATGCTCCGCTCCAGAGCTCCGATCTGTCGGACTCTGAGGACACCGTTCACCTCCTGGATCATCGGTGTGATCTGCTTCTCGACCAGGCTGACGAGTTGCGAGGGTGGTCGCGTGGAGCTCTGGATCACATAGCTGACTGCTGCCGATTCATTCAGGTTCAGCGGCACCGTGTCCAGGATCGTGTTCTCAGGCAGGCCGGCGGACCCCAGGGCCGCCAGGGTTTCCTGGGTGGCCTCCTCCAGGCTCTTGCCCACCTGGAAGGAGACTCTTGCCGTCACCCGTCCAGCTGAGGTGGTGGAGGTCACATCATCGAGATCCGCAAGATTCCGTAGCTTCGCTTCAATCGGGATGGTGAGAGCGGTTTCCGTGGCCAGGGTTGATGGTGTGGGTTGGACCGTGGCATGTACCACCACCACGGGAAAGGTGATGTCCGGGAACAGGGCATAGCGCAGTGAGCCGAAGGCCACCAGGCCGGCGATGACGACGGCAATCCAGAAGCCGATCGTGATCCGCGGATACCTGATCGCCAGGCGTGAGATGTTCAACCTCTGGCGGACTGATGTTGTCTCGCCCGGAGATTGCACACTGGCCACGCTTGCCTGATCTCCATGGAGGCGTGATCTTAAACCCATTCTGCGCCCTCATTTGTTTCCGTGCGCCGCCTTCCCCTGTGCACAGGCACAGGTGTCACTAGCGTGCATTCCAATCGGCGCGATGGCCTGTCGTGTTTGTGAGTCCACCTTCGCTGAGGTGATGCAACCACCCTCCGCGCAGAACGGCGCCGTGGATCTGATCCTTGTTCCCAGCGGCATCGAACATCGCGTCGTCAGGGCGGCTGTCAGCCGCGGCGGTTCTGCTGCTCCAGCGGTGCAGGCCATCCCGCTGGGTCCCGCAGCCCTGTCGGCTCACCTGAGCCAGTGGCTCGCCAGCGACCCCACCCTGAAACCAGGCTCCCGCATCCTGCTGATGGGCCTCGCTGGTGCACTCGGTGAGCGGCTGCAGGTGGGCGATGGGGTGCTTGTGGAGCTTTGCGCTCAGCTGGGCGGTGCTGGCCAGATCCGCTGGTTGCCCTGCGACCCTGCGCTGACCGCCGTCCTCGGGGCCACCCCGGCCCAGCTCCAGCGGGCGCGGCTGTTCACCAGTGCAGCTGTGGTGTGCAGCCGCCGCGAGAAGCTCCAGCTCCATGCCCAGACGGGGGCCGACGTGGTGGACATGGAGGGCTTCACCGCCCTGGAGATGCTCACGGCGGCTGGCCACCAGCTGGCGATTGTTCGGGTCGTGAGCGATGACCGGCGCCATGACCTACCGGACATTTCAGGCGCCGTGTCCTCCTCAGGGGTGCTGCTGACGGGCCCGCTGCTGCTGGCGCTGCTGAAACGCCCCCTGCCGGCCGTGCGCCTGATGCTTGGATCGGTACGGGCCTTGCGGGCTCTCGCCGGGCTGACCCATCAACTGCTGGGCACCGCGTCGCCGAGTGCGGCGTAGCCGCTCAGCGCGGTGAGCGGAAAGTGCTGTTGGTAGAGGTGGTACTTCAGGTAGAAGTGACCTGGAAAGCCGGTGCCGGTGAACTCCGCTTCCTCCCAGGTTCCATCCGCCCCCTGGCTGCTCACCAGGTAGCTCGCCGCGCGTCCCAGGGCGTCGCGCACCTCGGCGGCGTGCGCGGTATCCAGGCCCGCGCAGGCCAGCAGGCCGATCATGGCCCAGGCGGTCTGGGAGGCGGTGCTGAGGCCCACCCCCTTGAGCAGCGGATCCCCATAGCTGCGGCAGCTCTCCCCCCAGCCCCCATCGGCGTTCTGACAGCCCAGCAGCCAGCGGGCGCCCCGTGCGATCGCCCCCGCGGCGCGATCCGGGGCGATCGCCGCCAGGGCCGCCAGCGCGCCGCTGGTGCCATAGATGTAGTTGACCCCCCAGCGGCCGAACCAGCACCCCTCGGCTTCCTGCTCCCCGAGCAGATAGGCAAGGGCCCGCTCGATTGCAGGGCTTGCGGCGCTGCCTGGGGAACGGTGGCCGAGGCGGCCCAGCATCTCCAGCACCCGGGCCGTGACGTCAGCGGTGTTGGGGTCGATCATCGCCTTGAGGTCGGCGTAGGGCAGGGCATTGAGCCAGTTCTGGTTGTTGTTGAGGTCGAAGGCAGCCCAGCCCCCCTGGCGGCACTGCATCGTGAGGATCCAGGCCACGCCGCGGCGCATCGCCTGTTGCCTCAGCCCCTCATCGGCCAGCGACACGGTGGCCAGGGCCATCACCACCACGGCCGTGTCGTCCACATCGGGATAGAAGCGGTTTTCGAACTCGAACGCCCAGGCGCCGGGTTGCCCCCTGCGGTTCTTGATCGCCCAGTCGCCGTAGTCGAGGATCTGTTTGCCCAGCAGCCATTCCCCGCCACGCACCAGGGCCGGATGCTGGGCGGCCAGGCCGGAGGCACGCAGGGCGCGCATCGCCAGGGCCGTGTCCCACACCGGTGACACGCAGGGTTGGACCCGCCACTGATCGGCCGTCTCGATCGTGAAGCGATCCACCGCTTCGAGGCCACGCACCACGATCGGATCGTGGACGTCATAGTCGAGGCAGCGCAGGGCAAGCAGGGAATTGAGCATGGCGGGGATGATCCCGCCCCAGTCGCCGCTGGTCTCCTGCCGCTCCAGCATCCAGCGCTCGGCGGCGCGGAGGCCCCTGCGGCGGAACGGCACCAGGCGGAGCCGTTCCATCAGCTTGAACACCGAATCGAGCAGCACGAAGACATCGCCCAGACCGCCGCTGCGCGGCAGAGACGGCCGCGATCTGGCACGCGGATCGGCATACAGCTCATCCAGCTGAATGGAGGGATTCATCTGGAAGACGGGCTTCTGATCAAACACGATCAGCAGCGGCACGGTGCTGCCACGGGCCCAGCTGGACAGCTCATAGATGGTGAACGGAAACCAGGTGGGGAAGAGCATCACCCAGGCGGGAATGGAGGGCACCCCTGCCCATGGGTAACAGCCGATCAGCGCAAGATGGAGCTTGGTGAAGATGCGGCAGCGCTCGATTCCTCCCCTGGAAAGGATGAATGTTTTTGCTGCCACCAGGGCCGGATCTCCGGCCGCCACCCCCAGCAGGCGCAGGGCCATGTAGGCCTCCACCGACGTGCTCAGGTCGCCGCCATCGCCATGAAAAAGCTCCCATCCCCCATGCTCCCGCTGCTGGGCGCGGAGGTAGGGCTCCGCCTTGTGCAGCGGGCGGCTGTCGCCGCTGTTCCAGATCCTGTGGAGCAGCACCGCTTCGGCCGTCATGGTGACGTTCGACTCGAGCTCAGACCACCAGTAGCCGTCAGAATGTTGAATCGACAGCAGATGATTTTGGCTGGCCTGAATGGTCCTATGCAAGGCTGAGGGTGTGATTATGTCTTGCACGGGACAGCTTGTGGCGATTTCAGAATGAAGTCACAGACTTTATCATCGACAAGATTGTGGGGCGAGTTGTGAGGAATTCTGGCCGCAAGACAACAAGCAGCACACTGCGGAGCAATCCGCAAACCAAACGGCACCTGCCTCACCCACCGATGCACGCCTCGGCATGAGCATGGTCGCGACCCTGCAGATCCTCGCCGCACTCTCCCTGCTGATCTGGGTGATTCTGCTGGTGGGGCGCGGCCAGTTCTGGCGGGTCGAGGCCCACCAGGAGGGCGGCGCTCCGCCCGGAGCCGCCGAGGGTGGGGGGCTGCCGCCGGTGTGTGTGGTGATTCCGGCCCGCAACGAGGTCGATGTGCTGCCCCGCGCCCTGGCTTCGTTGCTGGGCCAGTCCTATGGCGGACCGCTGCGGGTGCTGCTGGTCGATGACCAGAGCGACGACGGCACCGCCGACGCGGCCCGGATCACGGCCGAGCGCCTGGGCTGCGGCGATCAGCTGGAAATCCTGCCGGGGGCTCCCCTGCCGGTGGGCTGGAGCGGCAAGCTCTGGGCCCTGGCCCAGGGGGTGCGCCGGGCCGAGGCGCTGCAGCCGTCCCCCACCTACCTGCTGTTCAGCGACGCGGACATCGCCCACGATCCCGGCAACCTCGCCCGCCTGGTGGCGCGGGCGGAAGCCGAGCGGCTGGCGCTGGTGTCGCAGATGGTGCGGCTGCGCTGCACGAGTGTCTGGGAGCGCTGGCTGATTCCCGCCTTCGTGTTCTTCTTCTGCAAGCTGTATCCCTTCCGCTGGGTCAATGACCCGCGGCGCACCACCGCGGCGGCGGCCGGCGGCTGCATCCTGATCCGCACCGACGCCCTGCGCCGCAGCGGCGGGCTGGAGACGATCCGGCAGGCGCTGATCGACGACTGCAGCCTGGCGCGCTCGGTGAAGGACAGCGAGCGGGCGCTGAACGGCGAGGGACGGATCTGGCTGGGCCTCAGCGACACCACGGTGAGCCTGCGGCCCTATCCGGATCTGGCATCGATCTGGACCATGGTGGCCCGTACCGCCTTCAGCCAGTTGCACCATTCCCCCCTGGGGCTGCTGGGCACCGTGCTGGCGATGGGGTTGATCTATGCCATGCCGCCCCTGGGGCTCGGCCTGGGGATGGTGTTGGGCAACCCGTTGCTGAGCGCCCTGGGTCTGGCGGCCTGGCTGCTGATGGCGGCCGCCTACGCGCCCATGCTCCGCTTCTATCGCCAGTCCCGCTGGCATGCCCCTGCCCTGCCTGCTGTCGCCCTGCTCTACACGCTGATGACGCTCGATTCCGCCCGGCGCCACTGGGCCGGTAGAGGAGGGGCCTGGAAGGGGCGCACCTATGCCGGGGCCCCGGGCGCCGTGCCGGGTCGCCCAGCCCAGCGCTGAACCTCCTGGGCAGCCTGGGCAGCCTTGGCAGCGTGGACAGCCAGCCCCACCCCGGCAGCTCCTGCCGCGCAGCGGCCGGTCGGCTGCAGCGGCCGCCCGTGCTGCTGGGGGCGCGGGATGATGGCACCGCCGGTGCGCCATCGCCCCCGTGACCCAGCCGCCCTTCCCCCAGGCCCGTATGGAGGTGGAGATCCTGCAGGCCTACAGCGCTCCGCTCGAGGGCCGGCGCGGGCTGCTGCGACTGGACTTCAACGAGAACACCCTGGGGCCGAGTCCCCTGGTGGTGGAGGCCATCCGGGCCATTCCGGCGGAGCACTACGCCATCTATCCCGAATACAACGGCCTGCGGGAGGCGGTGGTGGCCAACCTGATGGCCACCACACCCGGCCTCGCCCGGCCCCTGGTCCCGGCCCAGATCGGCCTGTTCAACGGGGTGGATGCCGCGATCCATGCCGTCTTTCACGCCTTCGGTGAACTCGGCCACATCCTGCTCACCACGCGTCCGACCTTCGGCTACTACGGCCCCTGTGCCCGCATGCAGGGCATGGCGATCGAGGCGGTGCCCTACGAGGGCCCCGAGTTCGCCTTCCCGCTCGAGGAGATCCGCCGGATCCTGCTCGATGTGCCCCGCCCGCGCATTCTGCTGATCTGCAATCCCAACAACCCCACCGGCACCCGTCTGGCGCCGGAGCCCATCCTCGAGCTGGCTGCCGCGGCGCCCCACACCCTGGTGGTGGTGGATGAGCTCTACGAGGCCTTCACCGGCGACAGCGTGCTGCCGCTGGTCGATTTCGCCGCCACCCCCAATCTGCTGGTGCTGCGCTCCCTGGCCAAGACGGCCGGCCTGGCCGGGCTGCGCATCGGCTTCGCCATCGGTGCTCCCTCGGTGGTGGATCGCCTCGCCCGGGTCACCGGGCCCTACGACATCAACAGCTTTGCGGTGACCGCCGCCCTCGCGGCCCTGGCCGACCAGGCCTACATCGATGGCTATGTGGCCGAGGTGCTGCGGGCCCGCGGCTGGATCCTGGCGCAGCTGGCCGCCGCCGGGGTGCGGCACCATGCCGCCGGCGGCAACTACTTCCTGCTCTGGCCCGAAAGCCCGGCTCTGGAGGTGGAGCGGCGCCTCCGGAAGGCCCGCATCCTGGTGCGCTCCATGGCGGGCAAGCCGCTGATCGAGGGCTCACTGCGGGTGAGCATCGGCACCATCGAGCAGATGCAGCGCTTCTGGGAGGCCTACGCCGCCATCGAGGGGCTCAGCGGCGCGGAACTCAGCGCATGACCTCGATCACCGGGCCGTCGGCCAGCTGGCCGGGCAGGCTCAGGCTGCGGCCCGGCCGCCGCACCGGCGTGCCCCCCATGGCCTGCAGAAAGGGCTCGACCCCGCCCTGGTCACAGTCCTGGGGTGCGGAGCCCGCGGTGTACTGCACGGGGATGACCACCCGGGGCTGCAGTTCGCGCACGATCTCGGCGGCTTCGCTCGCGTCGTAGACCTTCGCCCCGCCACCGACGCCGAGGATCAGCACATCCGGGCGGCCCAGCATGACCTTGTCGGAGGGGCTCAGGCGGGCGGCGGTGCCACCGAGATGGGCAAAGCTCAGTCCGCCCTGCTCCCAGCGCCAGAGGGTGGACAGGCCGAAGCGGCGCCCCCCCACCCGGTCGTGGGGAGCGGCGATGCCCTCGATCTTCAGGCCGGCCACCCGGTAGGAACCCGGATCCGCCAGAAACTTGCCGCTCGCGACCGGAGCCCCCTCGTCCAGCAGGCGGCTGCTGGCCAGGATCACCGAGGCGCCCACCCGTGGTTCCGCCAGGCCGGCGGCGCAGCCCACGGCCTTGAACGGGTTGACCAGCACGCTGGCTCCGCCACCGCGGATCATCAGGGCACTGTGGCCATAGCTGGTGATCGTCACGCCGCTGCCCGCCCGGGCCGGCAGGCCGCTCAGCGCCAGGCTGCCGATCAGGGTTGCTGCGCCGACCAGGGTGGCTCCGCCGGTCAGGGCGGCCCACGCCACCGTCAGCCGGGGGGGGCGCCGGGCGGGGCGTTCAGGGCGGAGGCTGGCGGCGCTGGCCATTCGGTGCGGGCCCACTCGGGTGGCGCGAAGCTAGCAGCGTTGCTCGGTGCTGCCCCGGTGGGGGGTTCAGCCTGCCGCCTGGCGCAGGAAGTTGGCCAGCAGGTCATGGCCGCTCTGGGTGAGCACGCTCTCCGGATGGAACTGCACCCCCTGCAGGTGGGGGAAGGCTCGGTGGCGCAACCCCATGATCGTGCCGTCCTCCAGCCAGGCGGTGATCTCCAGGCAGTCGGGCAGCGAGTCGCGCTCGGCGATCAGGCTGTGGTAGCGGGTGGCGGTGAGGGGGTTGGGCAGACCCTCGAACACGCCGGCGCCCTGGTGCAGCACTGGCGAGGTCTTGCCGTGCATCAGCTCCCGCGCCCGCACCACCCGACCGCCGTACACCTGGGCGATCGACTGGTGTCCGAGGCACACCCCCAGGGTGGGGACCGTGGGACTCAGTTCCCGCAGCACCTCGAGGCAGACTCCGGACTGGTCGGGATCCCCGGGCCCCGGGGAGATCAGGATCGCGGCGGGGTCCAGGGCGCGGATCTCCTCCAGGCTGAGGGCGTCGTTGCGCTCCACCCGCAGCTCGGCGGCCAGGGGATGGCGGTCGGCCAGCTCCCCCAGGTACTGCACGAGGTTGAAGGTGAAGCTGTCGTAGTTGTCGAGAACGAGGAGCATTGCCGCCCGGGGCCAGGCCCCATTCAACGACCGAGCCGGGTCACCAGGGGGGGAACCAGCAGCAGCAGGGCAATCAGCATGGAGGAGAGGGCCGCCACCAGCACCGCGGCGGCCGCACAGTCCTTGGCGATGCGGGCCAGGGGGTGGAACTGGCGACCGATGGCCAGATCCACCACGGCCTCGGTGGCCGTGTTGAGCAGCTCCAGCACGAGCACGGCCGCGACGGTGAGCACCAGCAGGGCGAGGCGATCGGCGCTCAGCTGCAGCCAGAGTCCCAGGCCGAACACCACCAGACCGGTGCACACATGGATGCGGAAGTTGCGCTGGCTGCGGAAGCCGTAGGCCAGCCCCTGGGCGGCGTAGCGGAAGCTTGAGGGCAGGTCGCCCGCCACGGCCCAGGCACCCAACCGGGCTTGTCCAGGCTGAAAGCTCCTGCGCCGTCGGGGTGTGGGCGGGGTTGGCGCCTCCATCAGCAGCGGACGGGGTTCCGGGAGGGGGAGGGGGCTGGTCATGGCTTCAGCCGCACCTGGGGTCAGCCGCACCATACCGCCGTTATCCGGGCTGAACAGGGGCGGCGAGCAGCGCGTCCTGGCGGGCCAGCATGACGGTCAGGGCGTCGTCGTCCGGGTGATCCCAGCCCAGCAGATGCAGCAGGCCATGGCTGGCCAGGAACAGCAGCTCCTGCTCCAGCTCGTGACCATGGTCGCGGGCCTGGCGGCCTGCGGTCTCCACGGAGATCACGATGTCCCCGAGCTCCAGCGTCCCGGCCTCCTCGGCCAGTCCCTGTCCGCTCTGCGGGGCGGGCAGGGGCATCGGCGGGGTCCCCTCGCACGGGGCGTCCTGGGCGGCGAAGGCCAGCACGTCGGTGGGCCCGGCCTTCTCCCGCCAGTCCTGGTTGAGGGCGGCGATCTCCGCATCCGTCACCAGGGCCAGGCCCAGGCTGTAGGCCGCTGCCCTCAGGTCCGGCGGCAGCTCGGGGCCCAGCTGCTCCAGCCAGGCGAGCAGCCGGAGATGCCAGCGGCTGCTGCCGGCCTCGGGGTCCGTCAGGTCCCCGCCGGCGCTCAGCAGGGCCTCCGGGAGGGCGGCGTCGACACTGAAGGCCAGATCGAGCTCAGGCAGTGGCCCCTGGGGCGGCATGGTTCAGCCCCCGGGCAGCTGGGGCCGGCCCAGCCAGGCGAGCAGCAGCAGGAAGGCGCTGAGGCCCAGGGCGGTGAGGCCGAAGTGCACCAGGCTCTGGCGACCCTTGCGCACCATGTTGCGCATGGCCAGCTTGATGAAGCTGGGGGGTGGGGTCTGGGGATCGGCCGCGGGGTCGGGCTCAGTCATCGCTGGGGCTCCCGGCGGCGACGCCGGCGTGCAGCAGGCTCTGGATGAAGGGATCGAGGTCGCCGTCCATCACGCCCTGCACATCGGTGGTCTCGTGCTGGGTGCGCAGGTCCTTCACCATCTGGTAGGGGTGGAACACGTAGTTGCGGATCTGGTTGCCCCAGGCGGCTTCCACGATGTCGCCGCGGATGTCGGCGATCTCGGCGGCCCGCTGCTCCTGGGCGATCACCAGCAGCTTGGCCATCAGCAGCGCCATCGCCTTCTCCTTGTTCTGGAGCTGGGAGCGCTCCTGGGTGCAGCGCACGAACAGGCCGGTGGGGATGTGCAGGATGCGCACCGCGGTTTCCACCTTGTTCACGTTCTGGCCCCCGGCGCCGCCGGAGCGGGAGGTGGTGATCTCCAGGTCCTTGTCGGGGATGTCGAGCTTGACCTCCTCCTCGATCTTGGGCATGACCTCCACGCCCGCAAAGCTGGTCTGGCGCTTGTCGTTGGCGTTGAACGGCGAGATGCGCACCAGCCGGTGGGTGCCCTTCTCGTTGCGCAGATAGCCGTAGGCGTAGCGGCCGTCGATCTCGATCGTGGCGCTCTTGATGCCGGCCTCCTCTCCCTCGCTCAGTTCGTCCACGGTCACCTTCATGCCGTGGTCCTCCGCCCAGCGGGTGTACATGCGCAGCAGCATCTGGGCCCAGTCCTGGGCATCGGTGCCGCCGGCACCGGCGTTGATCGTGAGCACGGCCCCCTCCTTGTCGTAGGGCCCCGAGAGCAGCCGCTCCAGTTCCCAGCGGTCGAGCTCGCTGCGCAGCTGGGCCAGACCACCGTTGGCCTCCTCGAGCAGCTCGCCGTCGGCCTCCTGCTCGTAGAGCTCCAGGGTGGCCTCGGCGTCGCCCACCGCGCCCTGCCAGCGCTGCAGCTGCTCCAGCTGGGCCTTCACGTCGTCCAGCAGGCGCATCTGCTTCTGGGCGGCCTGCTGGTCGTCCCAGAAGTCCGGTTGGGAGGCGAGTTGCTCGAGGTCCTGCTGGCGGGCTTTCAGGGCCGGTACGTCAAAGACAGTCCTGGGCATCGCCCAGGCGGTCAGTGAGCTCGGAGAGGTCGCGCTTGAAGTCGGTGAGGTCGAGCACCGGGGAGGTCGAGACGTTCGATCGACCGTATCAGCGAGGCCGGCAAACCGTCCCGCCGCCCCCGGAGCTGGCTGGGAGCCCGCTTTTAGGATCCCCCCTGCCTGCTCGCCTGCTCCGATGGCCGCCAACGTCGAGATCTACACCTGGCGGGCCTGTCCCTTCTGCATCCGGGCCAAGGCCCTGCTCGACCGCAAGGGGGTCGCCTACACGGAGTACGCCATCGACGGTGATGAGCGGGCCCGCGCGGCCATGGCCGAGATCAGTGGCGGCCGTCGCAGCGTGCCGCAGACGTTCATCAACGGCGTGCATGTGGGCGGCTGCGACGACCTCCATGCCCTGGAGCGTCGCGGTGAGCTGGACGCCCTGCTGGCGAGCTGAGCGGTGAGCCTCTCCTCCCAGGGCTTCGCACCGGGTGAGCGGGCCCAGCTCTTCGTGATCGACCCGATCACCCGGCTGAACCCCGCCAAGGATTCCAGCGTCGCCCTGATGCAGGCGGCCCAGCGGGCCGGCCACCCGGTCTGGGTCGCCACCCCCGCCGACCTCTCGGCCCGGGAGGGTGGCCCCGGCGCCCAGGGGCAGGGGGGCACCGAGGGCCACGGGGCCTGGGTGCTGGCCCAGCCCGTCCGCCTGGCGCCGATGGAGGCGCTGACGGATGGCTGGTCGGTGCCGACCCCCTGGTTCGAGCTCGGCGAGGCCCGGCAGCTCCCCCTGGTGGCCTTCGCGCACGTCTGGATGCGCAAGGACCCCCCCGTGGACGAGGCCTACCTCTATGCCACCCATCTGCTCGACCTGGCCGAGCGCCAGGGGGTGCGGGTGCTCAACCGGCCGGCTTCGCTGCGGGCCTGGAACGAGAAGCTCAGTGCCCTGCGCTGGAGTCACCTGATGGCCCCCACCCTGGTGGCCAGCCGGGTCGACCAGCTGGCCACCTTCACGGCCCAGCACGGGGAGGTGGTGCTCAAGCCCCTGGGCGGTCGGGCCGGCCAGGGGGTGGTGTTCGCCGCGGCGGCGACCCCCGGGCTGCGGGCGTTGCTCGAGCTGGTCACCGCCCTGGAGACGTTGCCGGTGATGGTTCAGGCCTTCCTGCCGGGTGTGAAGGCCGGTGACAAGCGCATTCTTCTGGTCGACGGCGAGCCCCTGGGCGCCGTCAACCGCATCCCCAGCGGGGGGGAGTTCCGCAGCAACCTGGCGGTGGGCGGGGCCCCCCAGGCCACGGAGCTCACCGATCAGGAACGCCGCATCTGCCGTGAGCTGGCGCCGGCCCTGCGGGATGAGGGACTGTTCTTCGTCGGCATCGATGTGATCGACGGTCGCCTGAGCGAGATCAACGTCACCAGTCCGACCGGCA
The DNA here is from genome assembly GCF_046613545.2 of Aphanothece microscopica RSMan92. Lineage (NCBI taxonomy): Bacteria > Bacillati > Cyanobacteriota > Cyanophyceae > Chroococcales > Aphanothecaceae > Aphanothece > Aphanothece microscopica. The sequence goes on from NZ_JBKKKY020000055.1 coordinate 13,506, forward strand.
TCCGCGAGGTGGAGCGGCTGGGCGGGATCCCCCTGGCCGACCTCACCCTCGAACGCCTGGCTCAGGGCTGAGCCCAGGCCCGCCAGGGCTTCAGAGGCTGAGCCCGGCGGCGATCGGGGGCGGCTGGGGCAGGTTGAGCTGCTGCTGCAGGACGCCCAGTTTGAGGGTCACCTCCTGCAGCTCCCGGTCCACGGCCGAGCCGGGCACGAGGCCGGCGCCGGCGGTGAGTTCCAGATGGCGACCCTCCAGGGTGCCGCTGCGGATGGCCACCCGCAGATCGGCATCCCCGGCGCTGTCGACCCAGCCGATCGGCGCGGCGTAGTGGCCTCGCTCGAACGGCTCCAGGCTGCGCAGCCAGGCCATGGCCTCCCGCCGCGGCAGTCCGGCCACGGCGGGGGTGGGGTGGAGGGCCGCCGCGATCGCCAGGGGCTGGTGGTGGCCCAGGGCGGCGCTGATGGGGCTGTGGAGGTGGACCAGCTGGCCGTGCCGGGCCAGGCGCGGGTGGCGCGGCCGTCGGGGGGAAAGGCCGGCCCGGGCGAGCACGGCGGTGATCGTGTCCACCACCAGTTCATGTTCGAGCCTGTCCTTGGCGGACTGGAGCAGGGCCGCGGCGCTGGCCCCGGCGGGGGCGGTGCCGGCCAGGGCATCGCTGCGCAGCTGCCCCTGGCGGATCGTCAGCAGCCGCTCCGGGGAGGCTCCGATCAGCGCTGAACCGGCACTGCGCTGCCAGAGCAGGCGGCAGCTCCCCCCCTGGTGCCGGCGCAGCGGGGCCAGCAGGGCCAGGGGGTCGGGAAGGGTGGTCAGGGTGAGCTGCTGGCGCACGGCCAGCACCAGCTTCTGCAGGGCGTCGGCCTGCACCAGTTCCAGGGCCTGGGCCGCCACCCGGCGGTAGTGCTCCTGCCAGGGGGAGCGCAGGGCCACGCCGACGGGCTGGAACTGCGGCGGTTCGGCGCTGAGCCGCTCCAGGTGGCGGGCGGTCTCCCAGAGCTCCTCCGCCAGGCTGCGGGCGGTGATTCCCCCCCCGAGGGGCCGCTGCAGCCGCAGCCAGCAATGGCGGCCATGGCGGCTGAGCTGCCAGCGGGGCAGCACCGCCTGCACCCCAGGCACGGCGGCGGGGGCGGCCTCCAGGGGGGCGTCGAAGAAGCCGAAGGCCAGCAGCACCCGCGGCCGGGCCAGGGGGGGACAGGGGCCATGGCCGGCCAGCCGGTTGAGGCTGGCGCTGGCGAAGCGCTGCGCCAGTTCGAAGCGGCGCGGGCCGCTCAGTTCCAGGCTGTTGGTGCGGCCGCTGGCGGCGATGCAGAGGCCCGGGGCGCCGTCCCAGAGGAAGCGGAAGCTGTCGCCCCCGTCCAGCCGCGGCAGCAGGGCCATCGGGTCCCCTCCGGCCATCGGAATGGCCAGGCTGAGCACACCCTCCTCCTCGACGTGGCGGGCGCCCTCGCTGGCCAGGGCCAGCAGATCGGTGAAGGAATCGGGAGCCAGCACCTGCTGGGGCCTGGAGCCACCGCGAAGAGCTGCTCAAATGTATGGGTCCCACCACGGTTGCAGCCTTCGGTCCCCATGCCTGAGCCCGAGGTCGTCGCAAGCCGTTACGCCACCGCTCCCGCTGCCCCCCCGGAACCCACCGCCCCGGAACCCCCCGCCGCCCATTGCGACCGCCGCCGGCTCTGGAAGGCGGCCATCAAGTGGCCGATGTACGCCGTGGCGGTGATGCCGGTGCTGCTCGCCGCGGGCTGGCGCTGGGGCCGCGCGGAGGTGGTGCGCCTGGACCAGCTGCTGCTCTTCCTGGCCGCGGCCGTGCTGCTGCTGGCCTGGGAGAACCTGACCAACGATGTCTTCGATGCCGACACGGGGGTGGACACCCACGGCAAGCCCCACTCGGTGGTGAACCTCACCGGTCGCCGCGACCGGGTGGCCCTGTGGGCGAACGCCTGCCTGGGGACAGGGCTGGCCCTGATGGCGCTGGTGGCCTGGGGCAGCACCCCGCTGGTGCTCGCCCTGGTGCTGGCCTGCTGCGCCCTCGGCTACCTCTACCAGGGTCCGCCGTTCCGGCTCGGCTATCGCGGTCTGGGCGAACCGCTCTGCTGGCTGGCCTTCGGTCCCCTGGCCACGGCGGCCGGGTTGCTGGCCCTGGCCCCGACCCCGACCGGCCCGGCGACCGTGCCCTGGGGCGCCGCCCTGGTGCTGGGGTCGGGCCCCGCCCTGGCCACCACGCTGGTGCTGTTCTGCTCCCATTTCCACCAGGTGGCGGAGGACCGTGCCCATGGCAAGCACTCCCCCGTCGTGCAGCTGGGCACCGCGACCGCCGCCGCCCTGGTGCCCTGGATCGTGGCCCTGGCCCTGGCGCTGGAGTGGGCGCCGGTGGTGCTGGGGCGATGGCCGCTCACGGCCCTGCTCGGGGCGATCGGACTGCCCCCCGCCCGCCGGCTGATCACCCTGCTGGGCTGCCACCATGACCTGCCGGAGCGGGTGGCCGGCAGCAAGTTCCTGGCCCTGCGGTTTCAGGCGCTCAATGGCCTGGGGCTGGCCCTGGGCCTGGCCCTGGGCCGCTGGATCTGATCCATGGCCGGTGCTCCCCTCCGATCGGGTCAGGAGCGGCCGTGGGCCGGCCCGATCCGCCTCGCCTGGCGCCGTTTCCGGCTGGAGCTGCCCCGGCCCCTGATCACGGCCCGCGGCTGCCTCGACGGCAAGGACGGCTGGCTGCTCCGCCTGGAAACTCCGGAGGGGGCGCTGGGTTGGGGGGAGGCAGCCCCGCTGGAGGGGAATCCGGAGCCGCTGGACCGGGCCATCGCTGCGCTGGGGAGCCTGCGATCCCGGCCGGAGCTGGAGCAGTGGCTCGCCCGGCAGACCTGCCCCGCCAGCCTGGCCTTTGCGCTCGGGGCCGCCCTGGCCGAGCTGGACGGCCTGCCGCCGCAGCGCTGGCTGCCGGCCCCCGCCGGGGCCGTGCTGCTGCCGGCGGGGGAGGCCGCCCTGGGGGCCATCGACCAGTTGCCGCCGGACGTGTGGCGCCGGCCAGGGCTGACGCTCAAATGGAAGGTGGCGGCCGGGGAGGACGCCCGGGAGCGGCGGGTGCTCGAGCAGCTCCTCAGCCGCCTGCCCGCCACGGCCCAGCTGCGCCTGGACGCCAACGGGGGCTGGAGCCGTGCCACGGCCTGGGCCTGGGCGGAACGGCTGGCCGACGAGCCGCGGCTGCAGTGGCTGGAGCAGCCCCTGGATCCGGCCGACCAGGCTGGCCTGACGGCGCTGGCGCTGCGGCTGCCGGTGGCCCTGGACGAATCCCTGCGGCACGACCCGACCCAGGCCGATCGCTGGCCCGGCTGGCAGGTGCGCCGCCCCAGCCAGGAGGGCGATCCCCGGCCCCTGCTGGCGGCCCTGCAGCGCGGCACGCCCCGGATGGTGCTCAGCACGGCCTTTGAAACGGGCATCGGCCGGCGCTGGTTGGAGCATCTGGCGGCCCTCCAGGGGCAGGGGCCAACCCCGACCGCCCCGGGCCTCGCCGGCGACTGGCAGCCCGGCGGCGGCCTGGCCAGCCCCGATCCCGAAGGGGTGTGGGAGGCGGCGGCATGACCCCTGCGGAGCTGGAGCGGGCCTGGCGGGCCGGTCGGGTGGTTCCCCTGGCCGCCCCCCAGGAGACCGCTGGCCTGGCTGCGGCCCTCGCCTCCCCGGCTCCCACCTCCCCCACCGCCACTGGTAGGGCCACCCTCGAGGTTCTGGCCGCCGACTGGGGCCCCGGGGTGGTGGTGGGCAGCGGCGGCAGCCGTGGGGGGCGGCGCTGGTGCCTGCAGCCCCTGGCCCATCTGGAGGCCTCGGCGGCGGCGACGGGCCGGTGGCTGGTGGAGCTGGGGCTCGAGCCGGCCGCCTGCGTGCACCTCAACCCCCTGCCGCTGCACCATGTGAGCGGCCTGCTGCCCTGGATCCGCGCCCGCCAGTGGGGGGGCGGCCATGTCGCCATTGCGCCCGAGGTTCTGCGGCGCCCCCAGGACCCTGCGGATCTCCCCGTTCTCCCCGGCGATCGGGCCGCGCTGATCTCCCTGGTGCCCACCCAGCTGGCCCGGCTGGTGGCCGAGCCGGCCGGCCTGGCCTGGTTGCAACGGCTGGCGGTGATCTGGGTGGGAGGGGCTCCGCTGCCGTCCTGGCTGGCCCGCCGGGCCCGGGAGGCGGGCCTGAGGCTCGCACCCTGCTACGGCGCCACCGAGACGGCCGCGATGGTGACCGCCCTGGCCCCGGAGGCCTTCCTGGCGGGGGAGGAGGGCTGCGGCCCCCCGCTGGCGGGGGTGGCCCTGCGGCTTGCCGCAGAAGGCACGGCCCTGGAGGTGTGCACGGATCGGCTCAGTCCCGGGGTGCTGCGGCACGGCCGCCTCGCCCCCTTGCCGCGCAGCGCCGATGGCTGGTGGCGCAGCGGCGACGGGGCCCGGCTCGGGGCGGGGGGGCTTGTGGTGCTCGGCCGGCTGGACGGGGCGATCCTCAGCGGCGGCGAGACGGTGTTCCCCGAGCAGCTTGAGGCGCGGCTGCGGGAGCTGGCCGTGGCGCGGCGCTGGCCGCTCCAGGAGCTGCTGCTGCTGGGAGTGGACGATCCCGAGTGGGGCCAGCGCCTGGTGGCCCTGGTGCGGGAGCGCAGCGGGGCCGATGGCCAGGCCCTGCGGGAGCTGCTGCGTCAGGCCACGGCTGCCTGGCCACCGGCGGAGCGTCCCTGCCGCTGGCTGGGCTGCCCCAGCCTGGCGCCCGGCTCGATGGGCAAGTGGCAACGGGCCGCTTGGCAGGAGTGGCTGAGATCGCTAGAAGCGGGTGGATCCCCCCGCCCGAGCCTGCCCCGCGATGTCCACGCTGAGTGATGCCGAACTGAGCAACAAGAAGCTCGCGGCGGGGCTGACCGGCATCTTCCTGGGGGCCTTCGGGGTGCACAAGTTCATCCTGGGCTACACCAAGCCCGGCATCATCATGTTGGTGGTGTCCCTGGCCGGTGGGGTGGTGACCTGTGGTCTGGCCAGCTTCGTGATGGGCGTGATCGGTCTGATCGAGGGGATTCTCTACCTCACCAAAACCAACGAGGAGTTCCAGGCCACCTACATCGACGCCGTGAAGGACTGGTTCTGATGTCCACCGAGCCGCCACGGCCGGGCCGGCTCGTCTCCAGGGGCCGCCTCGGCCTGCTGCCGTTGCTGGCGGCTGCCGGGGCCAGTGTCACGGCCTTCGGCGCCATCCCCCAGGACGGCGCTCTCCATCCGATGGCGCTGCTGGCGAGCCTGCTGCCGCTCCAGCTGGCAGCCCTGTTCTGGGCTACAGCGGTCGCACGCCCCCCAGGCTCGAGGCCTCCAGCCAGCGGTTGAGAGGCTCCGGCAGGTCGCAGCGGCGGCGCTGCCGGCTGTCGATCGCCACATGGCGGATCAGCGCCGTGGCGGCGGTGTCTCCCTGGCAGCTCAGCGTGAAGTCCACTTCGAAGCTGCCGGGGTCGAGACGCTGCGGCGCGAGGCGGATCGCCAGCGGATCGCCGCACACCAGCGGTCGCCGGAAGTCGGCATGGCAGTGCACCACCGGCAGGGCCACCGGCAAGGCGGTCCCGGGCGTCGGGAACACAGCGGCCGCGGCGATGCCGTAGCGCTCGAGGCTCTCCTCGTAGGCCTGGTGACACCACTCCAGCAGCCGCGCGAAATGCATCACACCAGCGGCGTCGGTGTCACCGAAGCGCACGCTGCGGCAGAGCAGCAGCCAGCTTGAAGGATCCATGGCGGCCTGGAGTGTCGCAGGGCGGTGGGCCTGGGTTGGAGGCCCTCTGCGTTGTAGCCCCTCGGGGTCGCAGCGCCTCTGGGTCGTAGCGCCTCTGGGTCGTGGCTCCTGGTTGTTCGCCTCGAACAGGCTGCCTACATTCCGTGGGCCGCCCTCCCCGATTCTTGCTTGGCTTCCTCCGCTGCCTACGAGCCGCCCAGCCTGACGAAAGCCTGGCAGGTGTTCCTGGCCCATGTCCCCACGATGCTGCTGATCTGGGTGGCCACGGCGGTGATCAGCGCGATGGGGTTCATCATCTACATGGTGATCCATGT
>NZ_JBKKKY020000056.1:0-19001 GCF_046613545.2 Aphanothece microscopica RSMan92
GGTCGCGCAGGGATGGAGCGGTTGTGCCAATCAGGATGATTCGGTTCTTGATCTGGGTGGCTGGAACCTTGCCTGTGAGCAGATCCTGCAGGCTCCAGAGTGGAAACGATCCAAGCCTTCGGTAGGGAAGCATTTGTTGCATACCACCCGCGTCGGCATTGCGGTAACCGCCGGATGCAGGCTGCAACCACTGGGCGTGGGACGTGTCGGCTTCCAGCTGGTCACGCAGGGCCGTGGATCCTGTGGCCACCTCCAGCAGGCGCATGGGGAAGGAGACCATGCGTGGGTCAGTTTGGCCGGCCACATGGACCAAATCGCGCCGTAACGTTGCATCCGGATCAATCAGCAGGTCGTTGTAGGCCTGTCTGTCCGGTGGGGTTCCAGGGATGGCAGGAATCTGCTCAGCCTCATTGAAGATCGATACAAGCTTGGGGCTTTCCTTGTAAAGGTCGTTCAGGCATTGGCGGTTGGCCCCAACACCTTGATCACGGTAGAGATCAAGCCCAATGGCCACACTACCGTCAGCAAGGAGCTTCTTGATTCCTTCGCAAAGGTAGCGATCATCGACCGGCCAGCCATACTGCTTCAGGTCTGATTCTGAAATCCCAATGATTGCTATGGGGTCACTCTCTCCACTGCTCGATCGACGGATCGATGCAACAAAGTCATAAAGCAGGAGATCGATAGACTCTGTAATGCTGCTCTGACCAAGGAGCACCAAGACAGCCGCGGCCCCTCCATAGAAGAGACTGTATCGAGCACCAGCCGTAAGACGCCGCAACCAGGCAGGGCGAAACTTGGGAGCCATGGAGAACCACACGAGAATTCATCAGTTAGTTGGCGCAGTTCTATCTAGGCACTGCGCCGGTGAGCAACCGGTTGTGGACCTGCTCCCAAGGACTCACTCCATCGTTGCAAGCCGTGAGCCTGGAGGCAACGCAACGGCGGCCAAGAACATCAACGTGAGGGTCGGACCATTCCTTGAGACACTGCGCAGGAGTCGTAAGGTGGTTGAACACACACCAAGGAGGCTCATCTGGGCTAAGGGGTGTCCTCTTGATATCCGTTAGGCTCAGGTCAGCTCTCTTGGTCCCTGCGCAGCCATCAATGCAAGACCGCACAACTGACTTCGTTCATCCGGACACGAGGCGGGCAGAGAACTATGAACGACTGATCCGTTTGGCAGGGGAAATCGGAAGAGAGCCGGATCTGGATAGCCTACTTTACAAGATTCTCGAAAAGAGCAGGCCCTGGATTGGCGCCGAGGCATGCTCCATATTCTTGGAAGATAAAAAGACTGGTGAGTTATGCATTAATTCAGCCTATGGCGAAAGCGCTCCGCAGCTCAATGAAATAAGAATTCCTGCCGGTGTCGGGATCGTTGGCAAAGCCATGGAGACCAAATCAATCATACGCGTGGATGATGTCTCGAAAGATCCTCGCTTCTATTCCAAGGTTGATAAAACAACGGGCTGGGTCACGAAGGCCTTGATCGCTGCTCCTCTGCTGGATGGAAACAATTGCATCGGGGTGATCGAATTTCTCAACCCAATCGATCGCCCCAGCTTTGATGAAGAAGACGAAGAAGAAGTGGAGTACTTTGCATCGCTGGTTTCAGCATCCCTCGTCCGAATTCAATCCAATGCGGCAGCCATCGAGCGTGCCCAGGTGCAACGTGACCTGGATCTGGCGCGGGACATGCAGATAGGTATCCTGCCGACCAGGTTCCCAACCCAGGCAGAATTTGCCAATCTTGATCTTTATGCTGCGCTTGATCCAGCCACGGAAGTAAGTGGTGATTTATACGACTTCTTCCCATCCGGAGATGGAAGGCTGTTCTTTCTTGTAGGAGATGTTGCAGGCAAGGGCGTTGCGGCGGGCTTGTTCATGGCGATTGCGCGAACCTTGATCAGATCGACAGCGCGCCAATACAAAGATCCGGTTGAGATCCTGAGCCAGGTGAATGCGCAGCTTTATCCGGAGAATGCGGCCATGCTTTTTGTGACGATCATACTTGGCGTCTACAATCCTGATACTGGAGAGGTCGTCTATGCCCAAGGCGGCCACAACCCAGCGCTATACATTAAAGAGACAGGGTCATGTTGTTATGAAGATCATGGTGGACAGCCACTGGGTGTGTTCAAAGACGCAAGCTTTGTGATGGCCTCTCGGCATTTGGGCAGGGGTGAGACATTCTTCATTTATACAGATGGCATAACAGAGGCCATGAATGAAGACCACGCCCAATACGGAGAAGATCGTCTAAAGGAGACGATCCAGTCCTCAAAATCTCAGTCAGCCAAAGAACTGGTCAACGATGTACTTGCGAATGTTCGAGGCTATGTTGGTGCCGCCGAGCAGTCTGACGACATCACTGTCTTGGCGCTTCGCAGAACTTGAATGGGCTCATGCGTCTGTAAAGCCTTCGCTGATCTCAATGATTCGTCCATCAGGGTCGCGGATCCAGACTGTCTTCCAGCCAGGGATATAGTCATCAAAACTAAGGGGTCCTAAGGTAATGTCAACACCTTGGATGGTCTTCAGCTTTGCATCTACATCGTCGACCTTAAAGGCCAGATGGCGAAAGCCTGGAGCGGTCGGTCCGTCCATGCTGGCCTGAGGCGAGGGCGCTGGGCCATCAGCCTGAAAAAGTTCAAGATAGAAGGCACTGTCGGCCATCTTGATAAAGATGATCTCTCGACCATCCGGTAAGGTGACACTCCTCGTACGTCTGAATCCAAAGTTCTCGGCATACCAAGCTTCTGTCGCGGCTTGGTCAATGCAATTGATGGCAAGCTGTGAAATAATCTGAAGCATTTTCTTTTAAGCTGTCAGTGACAGTGAAGTGCTGGAGAATCCTGAGGCTCTGATGGCCTCAGCCGATTGTTGACGCGAGTTTACGCGACGCTTCCATCGGGATACTGGGTCATCCCAGCGAAGTGAATCTTGATCTTGCCCGACTCATCAAGAACCCAGCTATCTGCAAAGCGCATATGGGCTTCTCCATCGGGAATCTTTAGAGTAATTGCCTCGACAATCATCAGAGTTGTTGGATCTTGAGTCTCAGCCCAAAAAGCAATGTCCGTTTCGAGTCCTTCGATGCCTAGGATCCCCTCAAAATGGGTCTTTAATTCTGTGTGGCCACGGAAGTACTTGGGCACTTTCTCAAAGCTGGATATGAGCAGGGCATCCTCAGAGTATTGGTTGAGAAGACCGTGAATATCCTTGGCTAGAATGAGGCGAATATGCTCTCTATAGAGATCGCCTAATGGGGTCGAGGGGACATTCTTCATGGCAGAATCCGTTAGAAAGGCGAGTCTTTTGATGAAATGATGCGTTCGAGAAGTGACTAGATGACGTGGCTACAGTTTGCAAGAGCCTTCTTCATAGTTCATCCCATTCACAATATATTTGGAAACCTGAAGACCCTTGTCGCTGCGGACCAGCTCCCACGTCTGATCGGCATCCATCATCAGTCTTGTGCTTCTGGCTGCTGGTGGCTTCCAAACACTTGCCTTCCAGTTGACCACGACATGGGCTGTGCAAGTCGAGTCTGTTTGCGAGATGATATCTGCAACTTTCAAAGTATGTATCTCATCGAAGAAGATATCAATGACTGTTGAGTACCAGCCTGCGTAGCCTTCAAAGCCACTGACAGTGGCCTCCGGAAATACCAGCTCAACATCAGAAGTCAACAATGGTCGATAGGATTCCAGCGGGGCGTGGATATCGAGGAGCTGGTACCAGGCACTGGCAAAGGCCCAGATCTCTGGATGGGTGAATGTGCTCATGGGAGTTGTGTTGGGGGTTTTGAAATGGAAACTGTTACCAATTCAGAGGCTAGATGGCTTGTGCTTTACTGTCCACAGTGGACGCCGATGAGTTCTGGGTGCACGTCTCCATCAAGCACAAGGTTGATCAGGTAGGGCTCTGTGCTGTGGATCATGCGGTCAATCGCCGCCTCAACCTGAGAAGGCTTCCAGACTCTCTCACCCTTGACACCCATCGATTCGGCTAGTTGCTCAAAGGATATTTCGGGTGCAGAAAGGTCAAAGCATAGCGGATAGTCGTGTTCAGCTATACCTTGCGCTTGCCAATACTGCTTGATATTGGCCTGGAGAAGTCTGTACGAACGATTTTGGCAAATCACGAACTTGGCGGCAATCCCATGGCGTGCCGCTGTCCAAAGGCATTGGATGGTGTACATACTTCCGCCATCGCCCGATATTCCGATGACTTGCTTGTCTGGATGGGCCAGTTTGATGCCAATGGCTCCAGGCAACCCCGTGCCGAGAGAGCCTCCCCGGGTCCAAAGCTTTTGGCCTGGACGCTGAGCAGGCAAATGCGTTGTTATGGGGGGGGAATTGGTAAGGGCTTCGTCAAACAGAATTGCGGTTGCGTCTAGCTTGCTTGCTAGCTGTTGGAAAAAGAAGCCTGAAGGCATGAATGTGGTCTTGTTGTCATAGGCATCATCGGGAATAGATGGATCCAGATCGTAAATCGTGCTGGTTTGGTTGGTGGCCTGCTGCTTTCTTACTTCATTGGCCTTTTGACGAACAGTGGCTTGGCTTGAGGAACGGTCGTCCCCAAGCTCATGCAGCGAGGCATTCAGCTGCCTGAGGAGCCCCTTGGGATCACCCACTATGGAAAGGTCTACACGATGATTCTTGGCAATGTTGTTGGGATTGGAATCCAAATGATAGACTTTGCAGCCCGGGGTGAATATATCCCCAAGGTTCGGGAATACTTCAGGAAGTAGAAAGCAGCCAACTGCTAAGCACCAATCGGCTGCTTTTGTAATTGGCAGACTATTCTCGCCAAACATGTGCCCGGTGCCTCCGAAGAAGAGAGGATGGTCTTCAGGGAAGTTCACCTCTCCTCCATCAGCCTGATACACCCTGGACCCGCTGGCCTCCGCCAACGCGAGAAGCTCCTCGTGGGCCCCGCTCCAGGCAACCCCATCACCGACAAGGATGATCGGATTCTCCGCCTGTTGCAGCGTCCTGACGATTTCGGCAACATCCCTGCTGTCAGCAGCCTGGGCGATCGAGGGGATGTGGGCAGGATAGATATCCTCAACCACTTCAGCATCCAGGACATCCTGAGGCAGACATAGATAGACAGGGCCGCATGGTGGGGTTGCAGCAACCTTGATGGCCCGACGCACCATCCGCAAGAGGCTGGAGGGATGGCTGACCATGGCCGACCACTTGGTCACCGGCTCAGCCATGGCAACAAGATCGCCGGCCATCTGGGCGTCCATGGCTTGATAGCGAATGCCAGCGTCTCCACCAATCACCACGAGGGGGGCCTGCCCCCTCATGGCTTGGTAGAGGTTGCCGATGGCATTCCCAAGGCCAGGTGTCGAATGGATCTGAACCAACGCAGGTTTGAAGCGTGCTCTTGCATAGCCATCGGCACAAAGAACTGCGATGGACTCCTGCAGGGTGAGGATGTATTTAAGCTCAGGAACAGCCGAGAGTGCATCCAAGAACCCTTGTTCTACAGTGCCCGGATTCCCAAACATGTAGCAGAGGTCATTGGCTACAAACTGCCGCAGAATGGCTTCATGGCCGCGCATGGGATGTCTCCTACCAGCCGTAACGAGTCAACCCTTGCTCAAGCGCCTTAACCATTAATTCTCCAACCAGTGTGGAATCCTGGGTGGAGCGGCCAGTCAGGAACGGATAGTCCAAGATTGTGGAAATCGTGTGTCCGACTCCACCGTGAAACTGACCATCAGGCCCGACAGCATCTCGCAGGATATATTCCAGTGGATAGAAAGGAGGGCCAAAATTTGCCGAAGTATTCATTGGCTGGTCATCGTAGCCATACATTTGAGCGAAGCCAGTGCCATCTTTGTAGTCATATTCACGAGCATGCCCTGTCACATGCTTTCCAGCAATAATGCTCTTGCGATCAGTCCAGTCGCGCGCAAAGGCTAGGCAGGTCACGCAATAGCATTCGGCAGCGATCAGTTTGTTTCGGTCTAAATATCCAAGGATGAGATTGTGTAGGCGCTCATTATTGACCATGTCAACCATTGGGCCGCTCCCTCCAGGCATGAGAAGAGCATCATAGGGATCAACAAAACGCGTCCAAAACTCTTCCCGAGTTTGATAAAACTTCTCTAAGTCATGCCCGAAGTTGCTGCTGTTGAAGTAGGGCATCAAGGGCAACTCCTTCTCAAGGCTGATCGGAGCATCAAGAAGAGAGGAGTCCTCAACCTCCTTGGTTCTCTTGGCAAAATGTGGACTGGTGACGCACTTCCCGAGTGGAGGATCCATATAGGTCTCGTCCATGCTTGGAGGCAAGGCCGGTGGCTTGCGTCCCCGGGGGGTCATGAAGTCAAAGCTATATCCGGCTTGCTTGAGTACATCATAGGGACCGACAAGTTCTTCCCCCCAATATCCCCACTCGGAAAGGACGACAAGGATCTTCTTAGGCATGGGACTCGGGATAGTAATCGAGAGAAGACCATTCACTCAGGCGCGAGACTACAATCCTTGAAAACGGAGAAGGCCTGATGCGATCTCTGCAGTTAGGAGGCGCCAAGGAATGGTTATAGCAAATCTAGGCCGGGATCCAGAGGAGGAGAACTGTCTATAGGAGAAAAGCGGAATCTCATACATATCTCTTAAGGTCGCCCCAGCCTGTGTATCTCCTGATACGACGGTGGGTTTATAGCACTACGTTGACAGAATAGGCACCTGTGTTCATATCCACAACAAACCGATGCCAGCCGGTCCGGGAAGGTTTGAAACTGATGGGCGGTGGATTTCCATGGGAGGTCAGGTGACCATGCTTCTTTAGTTGCTCAAGGGAGGAATCCATGGGCGATGGATTGTTGGGTTCAGACAGTGATGCTCCATATCCATCCAGCTCATAGTCGGCGAATACAAGATGCCAGTCCGAAAGATTGGCTACAAACTTGAATTGATATTCTGAATCAGCATCAAGAAAGATGTAGCGTTCAAAGCGTTCGCCGCCGATTTTCTGCATTCTGTTCTCAGCTTCCTTTGGTGACCAGGCAATCAGTGGTTCGGCAAAACTTCCTACGATGGACAAGGAATCAAGGCCATCAATGCGGTGGAGGCACTGGTTCCCATCAACGCAATGAAGTGAAAAGCGATCGGTATTGAGATCATAGACAAACTGGATTCGGGCATCACGCTGAACCTGAAAGCAGATGTTGGCTTCATTGGGCTTGCCGTGCCATGCCACGCCTTGGATTCCTTGCTCAGAAATATCCCCGATCCAGCAACCGAGTCCCATCGTGTCGAGGAACAGCTCATGGGCGAGACCAAAGTTGATCACATGATCCCCTGCCTTCACATCCAGGGTCAGTTCATAGATGCCATTCTTTCCCTTTGACTCCTGCATGAATGTGGCTTGATTGGTCGGGTCAAACGGAGCACTGTTATGCACGGATCCGAGTAGCTGAACCGAGTCAACCCGATTCAATACTCTGACTTCCGCTCCCCCTTGCAGTGGTTCTACGGTTAACTTCATTCCATCTTCCACGGCCTTTAACCAGAACCGGTATGTTCCATCTTCTGAGACCGCTACTGTTGCTGCAGAGTGAAGGCAGCGTCCGTGACTGCTGCCGAATCCACTGCCTTGGATCAAATCAATCGTCTGATCAGCGTCTGTCTGATCAGCGTCTGGAATTCTCTCCCACATCAGTGCCTTCGAGATCCTTGCATGAGCACTGCTGGGTCGGTTTATCGCGCTGAATCCCTGGTCCTCATCATGATTTCTTGAAATTAAAAACTGATAGACTCCATCTGAACGAAAGTCAATACCTCCATTCTTGCGAAGCTCAACGTCAATGAACCACGAGCCCGATGCGTGGGGCTCGAAACTGCGCGACGGACGACACTCATCAAACTTGCCAAACATGTCTTCCCCATCCCAGACAAACCCATTCAGCTGGAATGATGAGGCCTCATTGACCTGAGCAAATTCCGATACCTGACCCCCGATTATCTTTAGACACGGACTTCTCGTATCGACGGATAACCGATACTCACAGGGCTTGTTGACTTGGAGCGTGATATTCCGTCCAGCTTCACCCCAAGCTGACTCAACGAGTCTGATCAACCCATGGGATATATCCTCATCGGCAGCCTTCTTGAAGACTCTGCTCGGGTTGTGGTTGCCAACAAACCGGAAATTATAGATACCATTGCCATGTCGGCCCCCGCGTGGATGCAGAAAGAAGGTCTGCCACCATTCACCACGATGCCCATCCCAGATCATGTCGTTGGCTTGACAGAAGGGGTTCCAGCGATTCCGATGCGAGTGAACCGTTCCTAGAATCGACAGGCTTTCAACACTTTCACAGTCAAGATGACTTGAGCTATGAACGGGAAACGACAGCACGAGCATTATAAGTAACCTAAGCCCCAAGTCTTTGGGGGCATTTGGAATGGTTTGGCAGACGGACGCTAATTCTTCAGATTTTTGCTACGAACTATTTCACGTTGTGGCGGATCTGTCTGACCGGTTCCGTGGCTGAAGCTCATCCACTCCTGCAATCCTGCGGTTTCTGCGCGCCCTGGCCGTCGCTCAGCCTCTGTGTGATCGGGGTCCCGTGCTTCCCGCGCTTTCAGAGGGATACTCCGCCTCGGGTCTGGAGGCTTCAGTGGGAGGGAGTGGGAGGGCGCGGATCGGGACGTTCATCCTTCTGCTGCCAAGGAGAGGTCTGATGCCAAGGCGAGGTCTGACAGCTCCAGTGTGGTCCCTAACAGTGATCCAAAGAGTGGGATCGCAGACATACTCTTCAGCCCGGATCTCATTCTTACCCTTTGTGTCAGGATGCCCCACTTGTGGCCCCTGCTGTAGCGCATAACAGCACCAAGGGTCACAATGGTGGTCAAGCCATGCTGATCCTTTCCCTAGCCTCCGACAGCTGCGACCGCTGTGTAGCTCAGCTGCTAGCTACAGCTTGAACTCCTTTTGACATTCATCAGCATCGCGGGACCGAAGCAAGGTGGTGGGTCCAGGTGACCCTGCCTAGCCCCATGGTGAACATTCCATCGTTGCCCAGCCAGTCCAACCTCTCCCCTTCAGCAAGCCAACGGCCATGAATTCATTAGACTTTACATTCTCAGATCTTATCTCAGGCTATGTCATGGCCTACGACCCTGTGGGTCGAACCATTGATCTGAACACCTCCGATGGCAGGCCGTATCGGGCCCTGCTCACCGCCAATACCTATGCCCGCCAAACGCAGAACATCAGTGAGGGATGGATCGATTGCGGAGGACAGCTTGAGCAGCTGTTGGCCAAAGGCAGAATCGTCTTCCTGTATGGAACATATTTCCCAGAGCGGGAGGTCAGCTTTGAAGTTAACTATATCGTCTTTGCCGGATCAGACGGAGATTCATATCGCTATGCCGACCAAGGTTGGTGGATTGACCAGGTGGACTCAATTGCATCGTCATATCTCAAGTGGCAATTCGACTATCCTAGCCAAGAGATAGACTATGCCAACTATCGTACGCTGATCAATCTTACCGGTGCAAAAGCAACGGGGGATTATCTGCAAGAGACGGATACCATTTCCCGGATGGTGTATGGCATGGCGTCAGCCTACATGCTGACCGGCAAGGATGAATTCCTGGAGGCGGCAGAAAAGGGTACTGAGTATCTACGCGACAAAATGCGGTTTGTTGACTCTGACACTGGTTTGATCTATTGGTATCATGGCATGAAGGTGGGCAGCGGAGGCCAGGAGCAAAAGCTTTTGGTTTCTGAGTTTGGAGATGACTATGACTGTATCCCGGCCTATGAGCAAATCTATGCTTTAGCCGGTCCCATCCAAACCTATCGCCTTACTGGTGACCCAAGGATCCTGGAGGATGCAGAAAAGACAGTTGAACTCTTTCATACCTATTATCGTGATAACGAGAAGGGAGGATATTACTCACATGTCCATGCTGTAACCCTCAGCCCCCACGAGGAGTCTTTGGGGAGAAACAAGGCCAAGAAGAACTGGAATTCAGTCGGAGACCACGCTCCCGCCTATCTCATCAATCTGTGGCTAGCCACACAGCAGCAACAATACCTCGACATGCTCGAGGAGACATTCGATACGATTACTGAGCACTTTCCAGATTACGATTCTAGTCCATTCGTCCAGGAGAAGTTCTTTGATGACTGGTCCAAGGATCAAGAGTGGGGTTGGCAGCAAAACCGTGCTGTAGTTGGCCACAACTTGAAAATCGCATGGAACCTCATGCGTTTTCAGGGTGTGTTACCCAAACAAGAGTATTTGGACTTGGCCACCAAGATTGCTGAGTTGATGCCTCAGCATGGCTATGATAAGCAGCGGTTTGGTTGGTACGATGTTGTAGAGCGTGTTAAACAGCCTGGGCAGCAGTTTCATCGCTTTGCATGGCACGACCGTAAGGCTTGGTGGCAGCAAGAGCAGGGAATCCTTGCTTATCTTATCCTTCAAGGACATATACCCACGGAAGAAAGCTATAAGAAGTATGCCGATGAGTCGTCAGCCTTTTATAATGCCTTCTTCCTTGATCAAAATGACGGCGCTGTTTATTTCAATGTTCTCGCCAATGGGGTGCCCTATTTGCTTGGTACAGAGCGCTTCAAAGGTAGTCACTCCATGAGTGCCTACCACTCTACTGAGCTCTGTTTCCTTTCCACGGTCTATATTGATCTACTGATTGAGAAGCGGCCTCTTGACCTTTACTTCAAGCCCCACCCCAACGGGTACTTGAACAGACGGCTCTTTGTCTCACCTGACATCCTGCCACCCAAAAGTGTCGTTATCTCAGCCTGTGAGATCGATGGACAACCATATCATGACTTTGATGCGGACCAGCTGTTTGTGACTCTGCCATCCACTAATCAGCGCATCAAAGTAAAAGTTACGCTTACCCCCTGTTCTTGAGAACTTACAAGCCGCTGCCATGAGCCTGAAACTTAGCGAGACAACAGCCAATGGCTGGCAAGTCATTGGTGTTGCCGGATCAGTTGACTCAAAGACTGTGAATGAACTTCGAGACTTTCTTGATGAGCATGTTAAGGGAGGCAATCCAGTTGTGCTGGATCTTGCTGAAGTTCCCTTCATGTCCAGTGCCGGATTGAGAACTCTCCTCACGCTTCACCGTCAGACTCAGGAGCTAGGCGTTTCCTTGGCACTTGTTGGCTTGCGCCAGGAAATTGCCGATACGATGAAAGTCACGGGTTTTTTCCAATACTTTACTGTCTTTAGCTCCTTGTCTGATCTTCCACCTCAATAGGTTTAAGTATATGCTAGATCGTATTGATCTTCTCCCAACAGACCAGATTTCGGGTTACAAGGTCAGACCTGGTAAGCCTTTGCCTTTTGGCGTTTCGCATGTTCCAAATGGCCTTAACTTTTCCCTGTATACGAGTGCTGGAATTGCTTGCACACTCGTTTTGTTTAGAAGGGGAGAGCCAGCGCCATTTGCCGAGATTGAATTTCCGCCGGAATACCGAATTGGGGATGTATTCTGCATCGTTGTATTTGACTTAGACTACGAAGATCTGGAATACGGCTTCAGAGTTGATGGTCCTTTCAATCCTGCCAATGGTGACAGGTTTGATCGAACCAAAATCCTGATGGATCCCTATGCCCGTCTCATCTCAGGAAGAGATGTCTGGGGCAAACAGCCCGACTGGGGGAATGAGATCTATCCTTATCGAGCGAGAGTCTCTTTCGATGACTTTGACTGGGAAGGCGATCGCCCTTTGGAGCTTCCACACCAAGATCTCGTGATTTATGAAGCCCACGTCCGTGGCTTTACCAAGTCATCATCTTCTAGTGTTGAGCATCCCGGGACCTATGCAGGGCTTGTCGAAAAGATTCCTTATTTGAAGAGTTTGGGTATCAATGCAATTGAGCTGATGCCCGTCTTCGAGTTCGATGAGTTTGAGAACTCCCGAGTTCATCCCGACTCGGGAGAGCAACTATTCAACTACTGGGGCTACAGCACCTTAGGCTTCTTTGCTCCCAAGGCCGCCTTCGCTGCTACTGGCATGTATGGGATGCAGGTCGATGAGTTTAAGCAGTGTGTGAAGCAGCTGCATGCAGCTGGGATTGAGGTCATCTTGGATGTTGTATTTAATCATACTGCCGAAGGTAATGAACAAGGCCCTACGCTCTGCTTTAAGGGGCTAGATAATAAGATCTATTATATGCTCACTCCTGAGGGCTATTACTTTAACTTCAGCGGAACAGGCAATACGCTTAATTGCAACAATCCAATTGTTCGTGCCCTGGTTCTGGATTGCCTGCGCTATTGGGCATCCGAGTATCATATCGATGGCTTCCGTTTCGATCTTGCCTCGATTCTTGGTCGTGACCCTTGGGGAGCCCCGCTTGCCAATCCTCCCCTTCTCGAGTCACTGGCGTTTGATCCGATTCTCTCTTCCTGCAAGCTGATAGCCGAAGCTTGGGATGCTGGTGGGCTTTACCAGGTGGGCACCTTTCCCGCTTTTGGCCGCTGGGCTGAGTGGAACGGAAAGTACCGAGACTGTGTTCGACGCTTTCTGAAGGGTGACCACGGCATGGTTGGTGACTTTGCACAGCGAATTCAGGGTTCTCCGGATTTGTACCTAGCGAGTGGGCGTGCACCGGCAACTTCCATCAATTTTGTGACTTGCCATGACGGCTTCACCCTGGCCGATCTTGTTTCCTTCAATGACAAGCACAACTTTGCCAATGGAGAAGGAAATCAAGATGGCGGCAATGATAACCACAGCTGGAACTGTGGCGCAGAGGGTTGGACCGATAACCCCTCCATCCTTGCCTTACGCACCCGGCAGATGATGAATGCGTTTGCCCTGCTGCTGACCTCGAGGGGGGTGCCGATGTTCGTCATGGGTGATGAGTTCGGTCGTTCCCAGCAGGGCAACAACAATGCCTACTGTATCGATTCTCCCCTGTCCTGGATTGACTGGTCTCTTCTGCAGTCCAACAGTGCATTGCACGACTATGTCTCCTCCTTGATTGCGTTCCGTCACGCCCATCCCTCATTGCGCGTCAATTCTTTTGCCAGTTCCATGACTCTCGACGGGGTGCCATCATCCAGCTTTCACGGCACCCTCCCCTGGTCTCCCGATTGGTCAGATGGCTCTTGCCAGATTGCTTGGATGTTCAGTTCCGACGTACCCCGGAATTCGACTGAACCCTCAGGAGCTGACACCGTCTATGTGATTGCCAACATGGCCCACTACGCCAGTTGGTTCGAACTCCCGCAGATTGCCTCAGGGAAATCTTGGCGGATCTGCTTTAATACGGCAGATCCCGCGGGTCCGACCTTCCCTGACCAACCACCTTTGCAGTCTCAGGGATTACTCGTCGGTGAGCGTTCGGTCGTCGTCTTTTCACTCTGATTCCTGATCATGCCCCTCTCTATCAATGTCGATCCCCAGGTTACCCATGTATCCCTTCATCTTGAAGGTGAGGTTGACTCAAAGTCCGCGCCAGAGCTCCTGGATGCCTTGACAAAGATTGGTCTTGCGGAGCTTGCCGAGCTGCGTATCCATGCCATGCAGCTCACCTTCATGAGCAGTGCAGGTCTTCGTGCGCTTGTCTTCGCCAAGCAGAAAATGCCGCATACATCGCGCTTGATCTTCATCGGAGGCAGTGATGAGATCAAAGAGGTCATTGAACGTACTGGCCTGGGTAGTGCTGTGCTGATGGTTGACACAGATTCGGAGCTCGACTGAACTCCATGAACAACGATCTGGGCCCTTCCTCTTCCCAGCCGTCCCTAGAGCTCCCTGCCACTATGGACAGCTGGGACCAGCTGATGGCCTTTGCTCGACTTCATGCTGAGGCAGCAATCACCGACTCCTCTCGCGTCTACAAGCTGATGTTGGCTGTTGAGGAGCTTCTTTCCAACATCATGCGTTCCGCCTCAGGCGTTGGGGGGGGATCGCATCCCGATGACGATTCCCTTTGCCCAGTCATCCGGATTTCCTTCAGACGTGGGGCGAGCACTGCTTCGCCACCTCTTGAGATGTTGACCATCTCCATTGAAGATTCCTGCCCAGCCTTTGATCCTCACCTTGAATCCATTCCAGCCTCAATTGCTGATTCACCCATTGAGACGAGACAGATTGGTGGGCTGGGGTTGTTCTTAGTCAAATCATCCGTTGATCAGGTTGACTATCAGTTCAAGGACGGTCGCAACCAATATCTTCTTTCGATGGTTTGTGATTCATGAACTGCTGTTAAGCCCTTACCAAGGTACGCCAAGGAGTTCAATGCCACTCCAAAAGAATGGATGCTCTAGCCCTTTGGCAACCCTTTGCTGCTGCTCTGTAGTTAAATCCGTCAGTAGCACGCTACCATCTGCGGCAAAAATCTTGTCGGCATCCCTGTGTAGTGTGCCCTCAATAAGTGCCTTTCTCGTGGCTTGCATCGCTTCTGCTTTCGGTAATCCAGCGTTCAGATAGCGATAAAACTGAAGGAAGAAGGCTGACGTTGCAACATCATCGACGTACCACAGGGATCCAATGGCACTGCGTGCACCAGCTTGAAGGGCCAGCCCGGCAAAGCCAAGTTCACTGTCCTGGTCACCCAGGGCTGTTCTGCAGGCACTCAGTGCGAAAAGTTCAATGGGATCGTCTTTTCGGCGTTGCCGTAAATCGGCGAAGCTGTTGAGAGAGATGCTCCCTGTACCAGCGTAAATCCTGGCTTTGTCTGGTCCACCTGGCAGGAACTCGGCATGGGTGGCTACATGCACATATTGGTACTTGTCTTGAACAGCTTGATCTAAGAGCAGTTTGGGCGTGAACTCCTGGTTGAGGAAGCGTTCAACGCCTCCTCGATTTTCAAGACCATTCAGCTCCTGCGTGACCAAGGGAAGAGGCGCCAGATCCGTGAACTTGGACGCCCCGGCTGCCATCATCCTTCCCCTCTTCTGACTTGGTGGCGCCAGAGATGTAAGCTGCAGTGATGGTGTGATGGAGAAAGCAAATCTTTCCCCCATATATTGTTTGCCATCGTGAAGCGCGGCGAAAGGAACGGCCTGTAGGCCCCTTTCCGCCGCGATCACCAGTGTCGTTATCTTTTGACGCTCTAATTCTTCGGCCAGAGGCCCCAGCATCACGCTAAAGAGACGCCTTGTCGGTGAGGCGGGATCCTCTGCGTTCAGGTCTTCCTGACGTGCTAACTGACGGTAGAATAGTTTAAGATCTTCTTGTAGTTCACCCTTCCGAACGGCCACTCTCCTGCCGAAGGGCTCTCCTGTCTGTGTGACCAGAACGAGATCAAGAAATGCATCCTGACTCTTCTCCTCGGATGTTGGCTCGCCACCTTGCTGTTGACCTCCAGGCTCGTTGGCTGGGGCACTGAAGCTGAGCGACAGGATGGCTGGGTTGTAGTCGGATGCCCTGAAGCCTGTCTCCGCTCCTTCGGAAGGCTGAAGCTCCCTGGCGCCGGCAGGCCATGGCTGCACGAGTGCAATGAGGGCCAAGCTGGAGACCACCACAGATCTTCGGTGACTTCTATCCCGCCGCCTGGCTTCGTGGCCCTTGTTCTTGTCCTGACGTCTCAACCAGCTCACGGTTGCTGCCCCCCACGAATCGCCCGTGTCGCCTGGCGCAGAGCTTCCTGCAAGGTCTTGGTATCAATGGCATCCGGTGCCCCGGGGGGAGGTTCCACCTCATTCACGGTGTTCTGGGTGTCCTGGGTCCTTGTGTTGTCGCCGATCTGGATGGCCTTCAGGGCCTGCTCGGGAGTCATGGTTTCGATCAGCAATTCCGCGGGAAGCCCTTCACCGGTTTCGCCGTTGTCGGCCTCCTGGAAGAGGGTAAAGATGGGATTGGTGATGTTGTCCAACACCGCCGGTGTTCCGTTGCCATTCTGTGTATCTTGTTGCTGGTTCGTTGTGATGGCAGTGGACGGAAAGAATATCTTTTGAAATAGAACGGAATCCTCGGCCTTTGGTGTCGGCGTTGGGGTTGGCGTTGGGGTTGGCGTGGGGGTTGGCGTTGGAGTGGGAGTGGGGGTTGGCGTTGGAGTGGGAGTGGGGGTTGGAGTTGGAGTGGGAGTGGGGGTTGGAGTTGGCGTGGGAGTGGGGGTTGGAGTTGGCGTGGGAGTGGGGGTTGGAGTTGGCGTGGGAGTGGGGGTTGGAGTTGGCGTGGGAGTGGGGGTTGGCGTGGGGGTTGGCGTTGGAGTGGGAGTGGGAGTGGGGGTTGGAGTGGGTGGAGTAATGATGGTTGGAGCCTCGACGGTGTACGCCACCGAGTTGAAGGGCTGCTCTCCTAAATCGATGAAGCCCGCGGGCAGGGTGGTGTTGAGGAAACTGGAGAACTGCGGATCAAAGGCCTGCGCTACGAGGATCTGGAAGCGCTCGCTTGCGCCATAGGCAACGCTGGAGGTCACCGTCAGACTTCCGCCCAACTCAGCGATTCCATTGGGGACGACGAGGCGACTTGACGGCACACCCACGTCAACAATGAGGTTGCTCGTGTCGGCGAGGGTCAACCTATCGGTTGCAATGGACAGTTCGCCGATGGGCTCGATGCGTCCTGCATTGTTGAAGACAGTCTGGGGCGCATTTCCGTTGGAAAGCAATGAAACGAGACCACTGCCTCTTATGGTGCCGGTCGTTGTATTGGCCGCGCTCAGGTCGTTTCGTGACGAAATGATGGTGAGGGCATTTCCAATTCCGGGAAGATCGATCGTGCCTGTATTGGTGAACAGATCGGCATTGATGTCAATCTGTCCTAATGGCTCGATCAGACCTGAATTCAAAAAACTTGTCTGACCGGGATTCTGCGACCCAAGCAACGTGATTGACCCTTCCCCCCTCAGGATTCCCTGGTTCTCGACAAAGCCAAGTCCATCGGGAGGATTCAGCGTGAGGCCGGCATCCTGACCACCCAGGCTGAGGGTGCCACTGCTGATGAATTCTCCTGCCGTGACCTGGGCACCATTGCCGATGGCCAGCGTTGCTCCGGGGCTGATCTGCAATGGCAGTGCCAGACCATCGGTGGCAACCAACAAGCTGCCTGATCTCAGCTGTTTGGCCGCGGGGCCTCGGATGTTCAAGACGCCCTCGATGTTCCAATTGCCACCAGCTCCCAGTTCGACATCACCGGAGATCCAATTGACACTTGCAGGAGGCTGCGAAGAGCCCTGAGGTCTCATTTGGACAACCAACTGCCCTCCTGAACTATTTCTAATTGCTGTGCCTGGTACGTCGATATTGATGTTGTTCGTTGCCCTGAGGTCCAGGAGTGTCCCAGTGCTGTCTATCTCAGGGCTGCTTCCTGGGGATCGCACAATCGGAGCGGCAATCGTAATGTCTCCCAGATCGCCTGGAATATCTACAAAGGTCTCAATGTTGTTAATAAATACATGGATTCCATTTGTGAGGGCCGTGTTGATGAGGCTGACGTCGATGAATGAGGATGTATCGCCGTCGTCAGGGGAATAGACGACTCCGATCTCGCTGGGGCTTTCAATTGCATTGATCAATCCACCATCTGCGGGCACGTCCTGTGCAATGGTGATGTCCACGGGATCGATCAGCCAGCTGCCCGGCTGACCCGCAGGCGCTGATGCATCCGGCGTCTGCGTGACCTGCAGTCTTCCCCCGGACGTTTCGATGAACCCCCCATCGCCTCCAGCCGGGCCTCCGCGTGCCGAGAGATGGCCCTCCACGAGTGTCACGTCGTTGGAGAAGGTGATCACCTTGCCGCCGTCGCCTTGACGCAGCGCGTCGGCGCGAAGCTGGCTGGCACCATCCAGCCACAGCGTGCGGGCATTGGGCACTGCCGGGTTGGCACCTTGCTGATCGCCGCCCACCAGGATCTCCCCGCCCCCGGTGGCGCCACTGGCCTCGACCTGGCTGGATCTCAAGGCCACATCCCCCCCGGTGATTCTGGCCTGGCCGCCACGCCCACGGTCCGTGGAGACATCGATCAGGGCGTCGTTCAGGATCACCCTCTCCCCGCGAATCCCGGCCTTCCCGCCGGGGACAGCCAGGCTGGCCTGCTCAACCAGGAGATGGCCCCCCTGGGCGTCCAGCAGCAGCTCCTCTTTGATCGTGAGCAGGCCCCCCGAGAGCGTGAGGTCCCCGTTGCGCTCCAGGCCCAGTCGGGCCAGTTCCATGGCATCGCTCCGCAGGGATCCCCAGGACGCCTGAATCGATCCGTTGAGCCTGGAGGCCTCTGCCGCGGTAGTGGAGAGGGCCTCGAAGTAGTTCTGCCCCACCTTGATCCCTGTGGCGGTGCCAAGGGTGAGCCGCTCCACATTGCGGAATCCCCCCTTGGCACCCACCTGAATGCCACCAGGCGAGAGGATGTAGAGCCCTGCGGGCTTGTCGAGGATCACCGGCACGTCGATGAAACTGCCGCGTCCACTGATCACTCCCATCAGAACATTCTGATGATTGGAGGTGTCGATCGACACGCCCTTGATCTTGCCCCTGGCATCAAAACTCGAGAACCGGTGAAACAGGTTTCGGCCTGATGATGTTCCTCCGCTGACGGCACACAGACCCGAGCTGCAACTGCCACCGCGGACACCATTCACCGCGCTACCCAGGCTTCGGGAGCCGGTTGTGGCTCGAATCTCTCCGGCCTGGCCTCCCGGGGCGTTGAGAAGCAGGGCGATCGCTCCGGCGCTGCCCAAGCCCAGGACGGTGCGCATCCCCCACAGGACCCTGTCGGGTCCGGCCGATCTGTGGTCCGAAGGGTAAGGATCGGCCAGAACTGGCACGGGACGATGCTCCTTCGTGATCCAGGAAGGATAGGCCGCACCTTGAAGCCTGCAGCTGTTGGTGAGGCATGTGATGTGGCACAGGCCTTCCGTTCAGAAATCAGCACCCCACTAGTGTTCACAGCTGCATCCCCCATGCTTCTGCCGGGTGGTCCCCGGGGCGGATGACCACTGCATGCTGAACCTGCTGCTCGCCCAACTGGTTGCCCCGCCTCTGCAGCAGGGACCTGTCCGCCTCCCCGCCCAGGAACGACAGCCGCTGCCCAGG
>NZ_JBKKKY020000057.1:0-16915 GCF_046613545.2 Aphanothece microscopica RSMan92
TCCCTACGGGCACCAGAAATTCCGCACGGTGGGGGCCCTGGCCAGCGCCGCCCTGGTGCTGTTCGCCGGCGTCGAGATCCTGCAGGCCGCCACGACGCGGCTCATCGCCGGTCCGGCAGCGCCGGGCCTGGGGATCGGGAGCCTCGTGCTGCTGCTGGTCAGCCTGGCCCTCCAGGCCGTGCTCGCGGCCGGGGGACCGGGCCGCCGGGCCAGCGGCCGGGCCGGGCCACTCGCCCTGTCCACTCTGGTGCTAGCCAGCCTCGGCCTCCCGGCCCTCAACCGCATCGGCTGGATCGACACCGCCCTGGCCGTGGCGATCGCCCTGCTGCTGCTGCGCCAGGGCTGGCAGCTCCTGCGCCGCAACCTGCCCCAGCTGGTCGATCAGATCGCCATCGCGCCCGAGGCCATCCACGCCGTGGCCATGGCCATCCCCGGCGTGCTGAACTGCCATGACATCGCCAGCCGCGGTGTGATCGGACAGCTGGTGTTCATCGACATGCACATGGTGGTGGAGGCCGAGGACCTGCCGACCGCCCATCGAATCACCGAACTCGTGGAGGAGCACCTGGAGGCCCGCTTCGGGCCGGTGCGCTGCACGATCCACATGGAGCCCAGGGAATACGCCAGCAGCCAGATCACCTTCCGGGGGACCCATGGCTGAGACCTTGCCCGACCTGACGCCGCAGCAGTGGCGTCGGCTGCGGAGCTGGCAGCGGGAACTCGACGCGGCGACGCAGTGGCGGGGCGACCTGCCGGTGGTGCTGCTGGAGCGCTGCTGGTTGCGTCTGCGCGCCGTGCCGATCGAAGCCCTGGCCCGCGAACTCCCCCCCGATGCCAGCGCCGAGGCACCCGAACTCGTCCATTACCGCTCCCTGCTGTGCGGCGGTCTCGAGCCCTGGCAGGCCCAGCTGCTCTGCTGGCAGGAGTACGGGGCGGCCTCCTGCCAGGACGCTCTGCGCCGCTACTGGGAGCGGCAGGACGCCGGCAATGGCCACTGGACACTGGCGCGCTATCTGGCCCTGGTCGAGCGCTACCGGGCTGAACTGCAGCGGACCGCCCCCCGGGCACTGCCCCTGCTGGTCACGGCGCGCCACGGCAGCGGCGAAGCCCATCAGATCCATTGGCTCCAGCCCCGGCGCCAGTCGATGCGGCACACTTGCGCCTGACTCCAAGATGGCCGCCATGGCTGACGAAACGAGCACGCCCCAGCCCCACGGCGGCAGAGCTGGTGGACAGCGCGAGCCTGGGGGCCATCGGGAGCCTGGTGGCTTCCGCATCCGTCTGAGTGACAACGAGATGCGGGCTGCGCGCACCGTGCAGGAGACCTTCCGGCTGCGCTCGACCGTGGCCGTGCTCGGCTTCGCGGTCCGCACGATCGCCCAGCTGATCGAGGAGGGCAAGCTCGACGAACTGGTGGCCGAGGTCCGCAACCAGCCCCAGGGCCGGGAGGGTGCCCGCGGCACCCGCCGGCCTGCGGCTGGGGAGGGCCGCGGTCCCCGTCCGGAACGGGCCCCCAGGGTGGATCCCTTCGCCCGGCCCAGCAAGCCCAGGCCCGCCGTCGCCCCTGCCGAGGACGGAGCTGCCCAGGACGGAGCTGCCGAGCAGGGAGACACCGACCAGAGCCCAGCCCCTGGGGAAGCGCCGGTGGGCGAGGCCCCGGCCGACGCCGCTCCTGCAGAAGACGCGGCTCCTGCCGACGACACCGCCAAGGAGAGCTGATCGCCATGGCCAGACCGCGGGTTCTCTCCGGTGTCCAGCCCACCGGCGCCCTGCATCTGGGCAACTGGCTCGGAGCCATCCGCAACTGGGTCGGCCTCCAGGCAAGCCACGACACCTTCTTCTGTGTGGTGGATCTCCATGCGATCACCGTGCCCCATCAGCCCGGCCAGCTGGCGGAGGACACGCTGACCACGGCGGCTCTCTACCTGGCCTGCGGGATCGATCCGGCCCGCTCCACCGTGTTCGTGCAGAGCCACGTGCCGGCCCACAGCGAACTCTGCTGGCTGCTGAACTGCGTCACGCCGCTCAACTGGCTGGAGCGGATGATCCAGTTCAAGGAGAAGGCCGTCAAACAGGGCGACCAGGTCTCGGCGGGCCTGCTCGACTATCCGGTGCTGATGGCGGCGGACATCCTTCTGTATGACGCCGATCTCGTTCCGGTCGGTGAAGACCAGAAACAGCACCTGGAGCTGGCCCGCGACATCGCCCAGCAACGCATCAACGCCCGCTTCGGGGAGCGGGACGGCGCCGGTGAGGTCCTCTCCATCCTCAAGGTGCCCGAGCCGCTGATCCTCAGCGAGGGAGCCCGGGTCATGAGCCTCACCGATGGCCGCAGCAAGATGAGCAAGAGCGATCCCAACGAGGGATCGCGGATCACCCTGCTGGACCCCCCCGAGCTGATCACGCGGAAGATCAAGCGAGCCAAGACCGATCCCACCA
The DNA here is from genome assembly GCF_046613545.2 of Aphanothece microscopica RSMan92. NCBI lineage: Bacteria > Bacillati > Cyanobacteriota > Cyanophyceae > Chroococcales > Aphanothecaceae > Aphanothece > Aphanothece microscopica. The sequence continues at coordinate 2,440 of NZ_JBKKKY020000057.1, forward strand.
TGGGGCTGGAATTCGGCAATCCGGAGCGGCCGGAGGCGGACAATCTGCTGGGCCTCTACGCCGCGCTCAGCGGGCTCGGACGGGAGCGCGCCGCCACCGACTGCGCCGCCATGGGATGGGGGAGGTTCAAGCCCCTCCTGGCGGAAGCCACCATCGAGGCGCTCCGGCCCGTGCAGCAGCGCTACCAGGAGCTGCGGGCCGAGCCCGCCCTGCTCCACGACGTGCTGGCCGAGGGCCGCGAACGGGCCGCCGCGGTGGCCGGGGCCACGCTCGAGCGGGTGCGCGCGAGCCTCGGCTTTCTGCCGCCGGGGCCAGGGGATCGAGCCCGAGCCGCTTAACAGTCTGTTCATGATTGATCAGCCGATCTGATCCATCCCCGCGCTGGAGCTGGTCTCGCCAGTGACGGGCCCGCGTCGACGCCATCGACGCGGAAAACCAGTGACTCTCAGGCCTGACGCCTGAGACTCAGCCTGAACGCCTCTCTGCAAGCACAACACGACGGCCTTGTCCACCCCCCACCCCATGGGGGTGGCCGCCGTGACCCCCCATTCATCAGCTTGGCCCGACTCGCCTGATCCGGGTCTGACCGTTTCCGCTCCCAAGCCAAGCCGCCGCGCAACCAGCAACCGGCCGATGGCCCTGGCCCTCTGCCTGGCTGCAGTCCTTCCCACGCCCCTGGCCGCGTCTGCCACCCTGCCCGGCGGTCCTGCGAAGCTGGCGGCCACCCAAACGGTGCAGCAGGGCTCGGGGCCCTACGCGATCACCCCGGAACGCCGGGCCCTGCTGGAGACGATCCGCTTCGCGGAAGGCACCTGGAAGGACGGCAGGCCCGAGGGCTACCGGGTGCTCTACGGGGGTGGCCTGTTCGCCAGCCTCGCGCGGCATCCCGAGATCACCGTGCGGCGGCGCTACACCAGTGCGGCCGCCGGGGCCTACCAGTTCCTGCCCGGGACCTGGCACGAAGTCTCCAGGCGGCTCAGGCTGCGGAGCTTCGAGCCCCACAACCAGGACCAGGCCGCCCTCCACCTGATCCAGCGGCGCCGCGCCCTGCAGCTGTTCGATCAGCAGGGGCTGGGCACGGAGGTGATGGCACGGCTGGCTCCGGAGTGGGCCTCCCTGCCCGCCCGCCATGGCGGCAGCTATTACGGCCAGCCGGTGAAGAGCCGCTACGAGCTGCTCAACTTCTACCGGATCGCCCTGGTCCGCGCCCGGCAGTCCGCGGCCACCTGAGCCACCCCTGCGGGGAGGGACTCCTGGCTAGGAACTCAGGGCTCCCGGTAAACCACCCGGCCCCGCTCGTCGTTGCCCACATCCAGGAGATGGGCATGGAGCAGCTTCTCGATCTCGCGACGCAGCTGCTCGCTCTCGAGCCCCCCCTGGGGTTGCACCTCCAGGACCGCATCATTGAGGGTGAAGCCCCGCTCACCGCTGCGGCGGGCGAGCTGGAGCAGCTGGATCTCCGCGGAGGTGCCCGAGCCCCGCAGGGCCGGCACGACGTTGGCCTGCTCCACCAGCTCGGGCATGAGCAGCAGATCCACCAGCTGGCCGAGGAAGCACAGACCGAAGGTGAGCAGGTAGAGGGTGCCGCTCAGGGGCTTGCGGTTGTAGAAGCGCTGCAGGCCGCAGACCCCCACCAGCCCCAGGGCCCAGAGCAGGTAGGCCATGCCGAGGTGGCGGCGTTCCAGCCGGGCCAGGCTCTGGGGTCTCACGGTGCTGTCCGGGGTCTCACAGTGCTGTCCGGGGTCTCATGGTGCGGTCCAGGGCGACAACGGCTCAGGAAGGGCCGGGGCCAGGCCCATCCTCCCGGCCTGGAGGGTCCAGGCGCGGATCAGGGGACAGCATTCCCCCCGGCATGGAGGGCAGAGCGGGCCAGTCCATGGGCGGCAGATCCACGCCGCTGCGACGCAGACAGGCGGAGAGGGACCACACCCGCATCACCAGCTGATGCCAGGGCGCCAGGGAGTCCATGCCGAGGGCCATGGGCACCGGCACGGCGCGGCGCAGGCTCGTGGCGGCGGCCAGTTGGCGGCTGGCCTCGGCCAGGCTCTCGCGCAGGGCCTGCCGCTGCTCCGCCCCCATCACACTGTCCGGGCAGAGATCGAGCAGCAACTCACCCCGACTGAACCAGACGCGGAAATCGGCCAGGAGCGACCCCAGCAGGTGCTCCAGCAGGTCAGCCGCAGGCTCCTGGGGGGAGGGCGAAGGGCTCATCGGATCAGCCTAGAAGGGCTGCGTAGGATCGGCTTTCGCCGTTGCCTCCGCTGCCAGTGCCCGCCTCCGCGCCCGCGTCCCATCCCTCCCAGGAAGCGCCGGGTGTGCAGCCGAGCCGAGCCGCCGCGGGGCCACCCTCCCCCACCCCTGCGGTTCAGCTGCCGAAGACGAGCGAGAGCGAGCCACTGCTGCGCATCCGCCATTCCATGAGCCACGTGATGGCCATGGCGGTGCAGAAACTGTTTCCCAAGGCGCAGGTGACCATCGGTCCCTGGACCGAGAACGGCTTCTATTACGACTTCGACAGCCCCGATGCCTTCACCGAGGCCGATCTCAAGGCCATCAAGAAGGAGATGATCAAGATCATCAACAGGAAGTTGCCGCTCGAGCGGATCGAGGTGAGCCGCGCTGAGGCCGAAAGCCGGATCAGGGCCCAGAACGAGCCCTACAAGCTGGAGATCCTGGCGGGCATCACCGAACCGATCACCCTGTACACCCTGGGCGAGGAGTGGTGGGACCTCTGCGCCGGGCCCCACGTGGCCCACACCGGCGAGCTGAATGCCAAGGCCTTCGAGCTGGAGAGCGTGGCCGGCGCCTACTGGCGCGGCGATGAACACAACGCCCAGCTGCAGCGCATCTACGGCACCGCCTGGGAGACCCCCGAGCAGCTGGCCGAGCACCAGCGGCGCAAGGCGGAGGCCCTGCGGCGTGACCACCGCCGTCTCGGCACCGATCTCGAGTTGTTCTCGATCGAGGATGAGGCGGGCGCCGGTCTGGTGTTCTGGCATCCCCGCGGCGCCCGCATGCGCCTGTTGATCGAGGACCTCTGGCGGGAGCTGCACTTCGCCGCCGGCTACGAGCTGCTCTACACCCCCCACGTGGCCGACATCAGCCTGTGGAAGACCTCCGGCCACCTGGACTTCTACAGCGAGAGCATGTTCGGCCCGATGCAGGTGGATGAGCGGCAGTACCAGCTCAAGCCGATGAACTGCCCCTTCCATGTGCTGACCTACGCCAGCACCCTGCGCAGCTACCGGGAACTGCCGATCCGCTGGGCCGAGCTGGGCACCGTGTACCGCTATGAGCGCCCGGGGGTGATGCACGGCCTGATGCGGGTGCGCGGCTTCACCCAGGACGACGCCCACGTGTTCTGCCTGCCGGAGCAGATCACGGACGAAATCCTGGCGATCCTCGATCTCACCGAGCAGATTCTCTCGGCCTTCGACTTCCGCAGCTACGAGATCAACCTCTCCACCCGCCCCGAGAAATCGATCGGCGAGGACGCCGTCTGGGAGCTGGCCACCCAGGGGCTGATCGAGGCCCTGAACCGCAAGGGCTGGGCCTACAAGGTCGACGAGGGGGGTGGCGCCTTCTACGGTCCCAAGATCGACCTCAAGATCGAGGACGCCATCGGCCGGATGTGGCAGTGCTCCACCATCCAGCTGGACTTCAACCTGCCGGAGCGCTTCGCGCTCGAGTACGTGGCGGCCGATGGCAGCCGCCAGAGGCCGATCATGATCCACCGGGCCATTTTCGGCTCGCTGGAACGGTTCTTCGGGATCATGACCGAGAACTACGCCGGCGATTTCCCCTTCTGGCTCGCCCCGGAGCAGATCCGCCTGCTGCCGGTCACCGACGAGGTGCGTCCCTTCGCCGAGAGGTTGCTGGAGCAGCTCAGGGCCGCCGGGGTGCGGGCGAGCATCGACCACTCCGGGGACCGGCTCGGCAAGCTGATCCGCACCGGCGAGCAGATGAAGATCCCGGTGCTCGGGGTGATCGGCGCCAAGGAGGCCGAGTCGGGCCAGGTGAGCCTGCGCAGCCGTCGCGACGGGGACCTCGGGGCGGTGCCCCTCGCCACGCTGCTGGCGGCGGCCGGACGGGCGAATGGGGAACGGGCCGCCGGGCTGGGATTGCCCGCCGCGGCGACAGCCTGAGATGGCCGCCCTGCTGGCCGGCGACATCGGCGGCACCAAAACCCTGCTGGCCCTGTACAGCGCCGAGCCGCACGGCGAACTGCGGCTGCTGGCCAGCCAGCGCTACGTCTCCGCCGAGTGGCCGGACCTGGCGCCGATGGTGGCCGACTTCCTGGCCGGAAGCGAGGGGTCTGGAGATCCTGGCCAGGGGCAGAAGCCCCTGCCCGCCGCCGCCTGCTTCGCGGTGGCCGGCCCCGTGGAGGGCGGCTCGGCCCGGCTCACCAACCTGCCCTGGCAGCTCTCCGAGAGCAGGCTCGCCGCCGGGACGGGGATCGGCCGGCTGGAACTGGTCAACGACTTCGCCGTGCTGGTGTATGGCTTGCCCCATCTCCAGGCCGACCAGCAGGCCGTGATCCAGCCCGGCCAGGGCATCGCCGGCGAGCCCTTGCTGGTGCTGGGCGCCGGCACGGGCCTCGGGGTGGCCTTCGGGATCCCGGCCGAGGGGGCGCTGTTGGCCCTGGCCAGTGAGGCGGCCCATGGCGAATTCGCCCCGCGCAGCACAGCCGAATGGGAGCTCAAGCAGTGGCTGCTGGCCGATCTGGCGCTGGAGCGGCTCTCGATCGAGCGGGTGGTGAGCGGCACCGGCCTGGGGCATGTGGCGCGCTGGCTGCTGCACTGCCGCCATCCGGCCGGCGACCATCCCCTCGCCGGCGAGGCGGAGGACCTGCCGGCGGCGGTCGCCGCTGCCGCCGGCCGTGGCGATCCCCTCGCCACGGAGGCCCTGGAGCTGTGGCTGGGCGCCTACGGGAGTGTCTGCGGTGACCTCGCCCTGACGGGGCTGTGCCGCGGTGGGATCTGGCTGGCCGGCGGCACCGCCGGCAAGCTCCTCGAGGCCCTGCGCGGCCCGAGCTTCCGGCAGGCGTTCCTGGCCAAGGGCCGACTTGGACGCGTGCTCGAACCGATTCCGATCACTGCCGTGGTGGATCCGGCCATCGGCCAGTTCAGCGCCGCCTGTCGGGCGCGGATGCTGATGAACTAGCGGTGCTCATGACCTAGCTGTGCTCATGACCTGGCGGTGCTCATCAACTGGCGGTGCTGATGGGCTGGACGTGCCGACAATGCCCCCGGTCGGCCGGCGGGTGAACTGAGACACTGGGCCGAGCAGTGTTGAACACATGGTGCGCCCCCGGGTCGGCCAAGGGGTCGTCGTTCACGTCCCTGCCACCACGGCGAATGTGGGACCAGGCTTCGACTGTCTGGGCGCCGCCCTGGAGCTCGACAACGTCTTCCAGATGCGCTGCATCGAGGGCGGCAGCCAGCGCTTCGATCTGATCATCGAGGGGCCGGAAGGGGCCCATCTGCGCGGCGGGCCCGACAACCTCGTCTACCGCGCCGCCCAGCGGGTCTGGAAGGAGGCCCAGGAGGAGCCCGTCGGCCTGGAGGCCCGCGTGCGGCTGGCGGTCCCCCCCGCCCGGGGTCTCGGCAGCAGCGCCACCGCGATCGTGGCGGGCCTGATGGGGGCCAATGCCCTGGTGGGCGAACCGCTCAGCAAGGAAAAACTGCTGGAGCTGGCGATCGACATCGAGGGCCACCCCGACAACGTGGTGCCCTCCCTGGTGGGCGGCCTCTGCATGACGGCCAAGGCCGCCTCCCATCGCTGGCGCGTGGTGCGCTGCGAATGGTCGCCCGATGTGGTGGCGGTGGTGGCGATCCCTGCGATCCGCCTGACGACGAGCGAGGCGCGGCGGGCGATGCCCAAGGCCATTCCGGTGGGTGACGCGGTGATCAATCTGGGTGCCCTGACCCTGCTGCTGCAGGGGTTGCGGACCGGCAACGGCGACCTGATCACCGACGGGATGCACGACCGGCTGCACGAGCCCTACCGCTGGGGGCTGATCGCCGGAGGCCGGCAGGTCCGGGAGGCCGCCCTCGAGGCGGGGGCCTGGGGATGCGTGATCAGCGGCGCCGGCCCCAGCCTGCTCGCCCTCTGCCGCCGGGAGGTGGCCCAGCCGGTGAGCCAGGCGATGGTGCGCGCCTGGCACCGCGCCGGGGTGGAATCCCGTTCGGAGGTGCTGAGCGTGCAGCACGAGGGCAGCCGCTGGGAGCCGCTGCCGGATCAGACCCGCCCAGCATGAGTAGATCTACCCAGCTGGCAGGGTGAGACTGATAAGTTCATGGCCATCAACGCTTCGCCATGAGTGAGGGGATCGGAATGGACGCCAACCTGGCTCTGATGGCCGCGTCCGTACCCGACTCCCCGGGAGGAGCTGCCTTTCCCTGGCTGAGCCTGATCGTTCTGCTCCCGGCCGCGGTGGCCCTGCTCATGCCCCTGCTGCCGGGGGATGGCAACGACCCCCGCTGGCCCCGCACCCTGGCCCTCGGCGCCCTGGCGGTGGACCTGGGCCTGATGGTGGTCTGCTTCAGCCAGCACTTCGATGGCTCCCTCAGCCAGCTCCAGCTGGTCGAGCGGCTGCGCTGGGTGCCGGCACTGGGTCTGGAATGGTCCCTGGGGGCCGACGGGCTCTCGGCACCGCTGGTGGTGCTCTCCGGTCTGGTCACCCTGCTGTCAGTCGCCGCCAGCTGGAACATCAACCGCAAGACCCGTCTCTACTTCGCGCTGATGCTCGTGCAGGCGTCGGCGCAGGGCCTGGTGTTCCTCTCGCAGGATTTCCTGCTCTTCTTCCTGGCGTGGGAACTCGAGCTGGTGCCCGTCTATCTGCTGATCGCCATCTGGGGCGGCCAGCAGCGCCAGTACGCGGCCACCAAGTTCATCCTCTACACCGCCACGGCCTCGCTGCTCATCCTGGTGAGCGGACTCGCCCTGGCCTTCTCCGGTGAGTTCAGCTTCAACCTCACCGAGCTCGCCTCCCGGAGTCCCGGCGGGGCCTTCGGGCTGCTCTGCTACCTCGGCTTCCTGATCGGCTTCGGCGTGAAGCTGCCGATGTTCCCGCTCCACACCTGGCTGCCCGATGCCCACGGCGAGGCGAATGCGCCGGTGTCGATGCTGCTGGCCGGCGTGCTTCTCAAGATGGGGGGCTATGCGCTGCTGCGGTTCAACGTGCAGATGCTGCCGGAAGCCCACCTCACCCTGGCACCGGCGCTCGTCGTGCTCGGGATCGTCAACATCGTCTACGGCGCGCTCAACGCCTTCGCTCAGGACAACGTCAAGCGGCGCATCGCCTGCAGCTCGGTGAGCCACATGGGCTTCGTGCTGCTCGGCATCGGTGCCATCGACGCCCTCGGCATGAGCGGCGCCATGCTCCAGATGATCAGCCATGGTCTGATCGCCGCCGCCATGTTCTTCATCACCGGCGTGTTCTACGAGCGCACCAAGACCCTCTCGATTCCCAACATGGGTGGTCTGGCCAAGGCACTGCCGATCACCTTCGCCTTCTTCCTGGCCAGCTCCCTGGCCTCCCTGGCCCTGCCCGGCATGAGCGGCTTCGTGAGCGAGATCACCGTGTTTCTGGGCGTGACCGCCAACGACGGCTTCACGATCGGCTTCCGGGTGATCACGATCGTGCTCGCCGCGATCGGCCTGGTGCTCACCCCGGTGTACCTGCTGAGCCTCTGCCGCCGCGTCTTCTTCGGGCCCAGGATCCCCGCCCTCGCGGTGGTGGGGGACATGAATCCCAGGGAGCTGATGATCGGCCTCACCCTGCTGGTGCCCACCCTGGTGATCGGCTTCTGGCCGCGGGTGGCGATCGACTTCTACGAAGCCAGCACCAACGCCCTCGCCGGTGGGCTGGCCACGGTCACCACCGTCGCCGTGGATCGGATCTCCGTCCTGGGCTGAGCCCCGACCGCCCCCGTCGATCCGCTGGAATGGGGCCCAGCCGTCCCCACCCGATGGGCCCTTCGACCGCCACCCTTCCCCTGCTCGCCGGCCGGGGGCTTCCCCGCTTCGACGCGATCACCGCCGAACAGGTCAACGAGGCCATTCCAGCCCTGCTGGACGAGCTGAATGCCGAGCTCTCGTCCCTGGAAGCCCGCCTGCAGGAACTGCTGGCCCGACCGGAGCGCAACCTGGGCTGGGATGAGGTGATGGATCCCCTCCATCACCTCGGTGAACGGCTGCGCTGGAGCTGGGGGGTGGTGAGCCACCTCAACGGGGTCTGCAACACGCCGGAGTTGCGGCAGGCCTACCAGCAGCAGCAGGGTGCCGTGGTGGCCTTCGGCAGCCGTGCCGGCCAGAGCCGGGTGATCTTCCAGGCCCTGGAGCGGCTGGAGGCCCAGCATGACCGCAGCGCCGAGGGCCAGCCCGGCCACCTCGATGGCGTGCAGAGGCGCATCCTGGAGGCCGAACAACGGGACATGCGGCTGCGGGGTGTCGGCCTGGAGGGGGCTGAGCAGGCGGCCTTCAACCAGGCCACCGCCGAGCTGGCGAGCCTCGCCACCGACTTCGGCAACCACGTGCTCGACGCCACCAACGGCTGGAGCCTGACCCTCTCCAGCGAGGAGGACCTGGCCGGCCTGCCCCAGAGCCTGCGGGAGCTGCTCGCCCAGGCCGCAGAGGAAGCCGGCGAAACCGGGTGGCGGATGGGACTCGACATGCCACGGGTGGTGCCGTTCCTCAAGTACAGCCAGCGGCGGGATCTGCGGGAGACCGTCTACCGCGCCCAGGTGAGCCGGGCCTCCCGGGGTGACCTCGACAACCGGCCCCTGATCGAACGGATCCTCGCCCTGCGGCTGGAGCAGGCGCGGCGCCTGGGCTATCCCAACTGGGCAGCGGTGAGCCTCGCCTCGAAGATGGCGGACTCGGTGGACGCGGTGGAACAGCTGCTGGAGGAACTCCGGGCGGCGGCCCTGCCGGCCGCCCGGCAGGAGGTGGAGGCGCTGCGGGAGTGTGCCCGCCGCCATGGTGCGCCGGAGGCCGATGAGCTGCGCCCCTGGGATGTCAGCCACTGGGCCGAGGTGCTGCGGCGGGAGACCTTCGAGCTCGACGCCGAGGCGCTGCGACCCTGGTTCCCCCTGGAACAGGTGCTGCAGGGCCTGTTCGGCCTCTGCCAGCGCCTGTTCGACATCCGCATCGTGGCCACCCGGGACGAGGCGCCCGTCTGGCATGGGGACGTGCGCTACTTCCGCGTGCTCGATGGGGCCAGCGGCGAACCCCTGGCAGGCTTCTACCTGGATCCCTACAGCCGTCCGGGCAGCAAGCGCGGCGGCGCCTGGATGGATGAGTGCCTGGGCCGTTCCCGGACGCGGGAGGGGGACCAGGTCCTCCCGGTGGCCTACCTGATCTGCAACCAGAGTCCGCCGGTGGGCAGCACCCCCAGCCTGATGACCTTCGAGGAGGTCGAGACCCTCTTCCACGAGTTCGGCCACGGCCTGCAGCACATGCTCACCACCGTGGAGCGGCCCCAGGCCGCTGGCATCAACAACGTCGAGTGGGATGCGGTGGAGCTGCCCAGCCAGTTCATGGAGAACTGGTGCTACGACCGCGCCACCCTGATGGGCATGGCCCGCCACTGGCAGAGCGGCGAGCCCCTGCCCGAGTCCGATTACCACAAACTCCTGGCGGCGCGAACCTTCATGGGGGGCAGTGCGACCCTGCGCCAGGTGCACTTCGCCCTCACCGACCTGCGGCTCCACAGCCAGTGGAGCCCGGACGACGGCCGCAGTCCGGATGCCCTGCGGCGGGAGATCGCCCGCAGCACCACTGTGCTCGAACCGATCGAGGAGGATGCCTTTCTCTGCGCCTTCAGCCACATCTTCGCTGGCGGCTACGCGGCCGGGTACTACTCCTACAAGTGGGCCGAGGTGCTCAGTGCCGACGCCTTCAGCGCCTTTGAGGAGGTGGGGCTGGATCAGGGTGAGGCCATCGTGGCCACCGGCCGGCGGTTCCGGGAGACCGTGCTGAGCCTGGGGGGAAGCCGGTCGCCGGCGGAGATCTTCGAGACGTTCCGGGGCCGGCAGCCCAGCACGGACGCCCTGATCCGCCATTCCGGACTGGTGGAGACTGCCGGCTGAGCCCTTCCCCTGGCCGGCAGGATGGGGGGATGCACAGCCCAAGCCTGGCCGGCCTGGCCGAACGGTTCGCGATCGCCGGTCCCGTGGCGACGGTGGCACCGCTCGGCAACGGCAATGTGAACGAGACGTTCCTGGTCACCACGGAACCGGGCGAGCGCTACGTGCTGCAGCGGATCAACACCGAGGTGTTCCACCAGCCCGCCCTGGTGATGGGGAACATCGCTGCCCTGGCCAGCCACATCGCAGCCGGGGGGGCCAACGCGGCCGCCGGGCCTGCCGACTGGCAGCTGCCCCGGGCCGTCCCCCTGGCCGACCGCGCCGCCGCCCCGGCCCCCGGCAACTGGCTGGAGCTGAACGGTCAGGCCTGGCGCCTGCTCACCCACGTCAGCGGAGCGACCAGTTTCGACACCATCCAGGACGGGACCCACGCCGCCGAGGTGGGCCGCGCCCTGGGGGTGTTCCATCGCCTGATCCACGACCTGCCCACCGCTGAGCTGGCCGACACCCTGGAGGGTTTTCACATCACGCCCCGGTACCTGGCGGACTACCGGCGCAGCCTGGCCGCCAGCCGGGTGGCCCGCTGCGACGAGGCCGAGCACTGCATCGCGTTCGTGGCCGCGCGGGAGTCCCTGGCCTCCGTGCTGGAGGACGCCAGGGCGCGGGGGGAGCTGCAGCCCCGGCCGATCCATGGCGACCCGAAGGTCAACAACGTGATGGTCGACAGCAGCAGCGGCCGGGCGGTCGCCCTGGTCGATCTCGACACGGTGAAGCCCGGCCTGGTCCACTACGACATCGGGGACTGCCTGCGATCGGGCTGCAACCGTGCCGGCGAAGACGCAGGCGATCTCAGCGCCGTGCACTTCGATCTCGGGCTGGGCCGGCAGATCCTCGGCGCCTACCTGAACGAGGCCCGCGGCTTCCTCACGGCGGCCGACTTCGATCACCTCTACGACGCCATCCGCCTGATCGCCTTCGAGCTGGGGCTTCGCTTCTTCAGCGACCACCTGGCAGGGAACCGCTACTTCCGCTGCCGCCATCCCCGCCACAACCTCGCGCGCGCCCTGGTGCAGTTCCGTCTCACCGAGAGCATCGAGGCCCAGGAACCCGCCCTGCGGGCCCTGATCGAGGAGCTCCGCTGATGCTGGGGCACACCGTGCGGCTGCACCCCTTCGCGCCGGCCGATCCAGCCACCTCGGCCACCGCCTCGGTCGCCACCTCGGTCACCGCCTCGATCTCCCTGGAGCGTCCGGCAGGGCGAGGGCCAGTGCTGCGCCTGGCGTTCCGGCTGAGCTGGCCGGACGCCACCGCCCTGCGGTTGCCGCCACCCGCCGATCCTCCCGGGCGGCGGGATGGTCTGTGGGAGCACACCTGTCTGGAGTGCTTCCTGGCCGCTGCGGACGAGCCCGCCTACTGGGAGATCAACCTGTCCCCCGGCGGCGACTGGAACGTCTACCGCCTCGAGGCCTACCGCCAGGGGCTGCAACCCGACGCGGATTACCCCGCCCTGCCCTTCACCTGCCGCAGGAGCGCGGCGGAGCTGGAGATGGCGCTGCACTGCCCGCTGCCCGCGGCACTCCACGGCGTCGACGCGCTGGTCTGGAATCCCACCGCCGTGCTCGAGGCCAGCGATGGCAGCCTGAGCTACTGGGCCCCGCGCCACGCCTCGGCTGCCCCCGACTTCCACGACCGCACCCTCTGGATGCGGACCCCGCCCCCGGGCGACGCCCCAGCGATGGCCCAGTGACGACCCAGTGACGACCCCGCGATGACCCTGGCCCCTGCGACGAGCGGGCGGAGCGCCACCGACCAGGCCTTCGGCATCGTGGTGGTGCACCGCTCCCCCAGCCCCTACCTCGCCGTCTGCCTGCGGCAGGCAAAACTCTGGAATCCCCATTGCCCCGTGGTGCTGGCCGGGGATGCCAGCAACCGGTCCATGGCCGTGGATCGCTTCATCGCCATCGACGCCCTCGAGCGCACCCCCGCCCACAGCAGCTTCCTGAGCGACTACCGCCACTACAGCCCCTGGCAGAGCCAGGACTGGGAGAGGTTCTGCATCGAGCGCTGGTTCGTCGTGCTGGCGGTGATGCGCCGGGAGGGGTGGGACCACTGCCTGGCGCTCGATTCGGACGTGCTGCTGTTCTGTGATGCCGCCAGCGAGTCGCGCGACAGCCGCAGCGCGGCCGTGGTGCTCAGCCGCTGGGACGCCCAGCGGGCACTGCCCCACTGCACCTACATCAATCAGCGCGGCGCCCTGGAGGCATTCTGCGATCACATTGCCGCGACCTACCGCAGTGAATCCCGGCTGACCGCCCTGAAGGCCAGGAACCAGAAGAAGCTCGATCGCTACTGGATCTCCGACATGTCGCTCTGGCAGGACTGGGCGGAGCGCACGTCCCATCGGGTGCAGATCCGCGACCCCCTGCCGACGGCGGGTGCCGCCTACGACAGCTGCATCGAGACCGTGGAGGGGTTCCAGCGCAGCAACCCCCTGCCGCTGCTGGTGCGGCCGTGGAAACGGATCGTCTTTCGGCAGGGACGCCCGCTGGCCTTCCGGCGGCAGGACGGGCGGCCCCTGGCGCTGAACTGCGTGCACTACCACGGCCGCTTCAAGGCCCTGATGGAGCGTCACGCCAGGGGCCGCAACGACGGGCTGGTGGCTGGCCTGATCCTGCTCAGGGAGAAGCTGAAGGCCTACCCGCCCAAGCTGCGCCGGGGAGCCCGGGGTTACGGCGAGGCCCTGCGCCGGCGGCTCAGGGGCCGCTCGGCCCCGGCGGGTCAGCCGTCACCGCGGCCCTGACCATCGCCACCGAAGCCTCGAGGGCCTGCCCGGCCAGCTCCAGCAGACGCGCCTGGGTCGAGGCCAGGGTCTGCAGGGGGGGGTGTTCGAGCAGCTCCGTGATGAGCTCCCGGAGCTGCTCGGGCGTGCAGGCCTCGGCCTGGAACAGATGGGGCCAGCCGGTCCGGCCCAGCACCTCGGTGAGCTTGCCGCCCGCGGCGATCTGGTCGATGGCGATCACCGGCACCGCCTCCGCCAGCGCCAGCAGCGAGCCGTGCAACCGGGTGGTCAGCAGCAGATCGACCGAGGCGATCCGTTGCTGGATGGCCTCCGGCGGATTGCTAGGCGTGAGCACGGTGTCGATCAGGACGACCTGCGGACCGGTCGCCCCGACCGCGGCATGGATCAGCTCAGCGGCGCGGCCGGAGTGATCGCGGCTGGCGCCATAGTCCTTCTGGGGGCCGCGGAGGCAGATGCCCACCCGGGCGTCGGCCAGGCTTGCGGGGCGTGGCCGCTGGCGGGGATCCCGGCAGCTGTGCACCGCCAGATCGAAACTGGCGCCTGGAACGCCGTCCCGGGCCACCACGGCGGCGAGCTGGCTGTTCACGGCCTGCTGACTCTCCAGCAGGCTCACCCCGGCGGCGAGCTTTCGGCTGCCGCGACAGAGCCGCAGCAGCCGCTTCACCCGCTTGGTGCCGACCAGGGGACCGCACACGAAGACGAGGGTGCGGATCCGGGGAGCCAATCCAAAGGGATGGCGGGTGGCGCAGTGGCCCGGACCGGCGTGGCTCGGGTGGGACAGCACCGTGTGCTCCAGGCCGGCCGCCGTCAGGGCCTCGGAGAGGTTGTCCACCGCCAGGCGGTCCCCCAGCGTCGCCCCCCGCGGCCAGGTGCCCCACCACACCAGCACGACCGGTGCAAAGTGGCGGGGCGGCGGAAAGAGGCGGAAGATCACGGCCGGCCCCCGGCCAGCGCCGCCGGCCAGTGCCGTTGCCGGGTGACGGAGACCCGACCGCTGAACCCCGCCACCGGCGCCGCACACTTGCGCAGTTCCAGCTGGATCGGCACCGGCCCATAGAGGGCTTCGACCAGATCCAGCATCCGCTCGCTGTAGTGCTCGAGGGTCCGGCAGACCGTGGTGCGGGCCAGGTGCTGCAAGGCGGTGATCAGGCGGCTGTAATCGAGACTGGCGCCCAGGTCATCCCCCCGGGCGGCCGCGCCCAGGTCGGCCAGGAGGGTGGCCTCGAGCTCGAACCACTGCCCCAGCGCCCGCTCCTCCTCCAGCACGCCCACGTGGGCCCAGAGCCGCAGCCCCTGCACGGTGATGCGATCCAGGCTGCTCACAGGGGCAGGGGCCGATGGCTGAAGTGCCGCTCGCCACGGGCGTAGTCCGCCGCGATGTGGCCCTCGCCGCGGAGGCGGTAGCGGTAGGTCACGAGCCCCTCGAGCCCCACCGGCCCCCGGGGCGGGAGGGTCTGGGTGCTGATGCCCACCTCGGCGCCGAAGCCGTAGCGGAAGCCGTCGGCGAACCGGGTGGAACAGTTGAGATAGACCCCCGCACTGTCCACCGCCGCCAGGAACCGCTCGGCCGCGACCGGATCGGTGG
>NZ_JBKKKY020000058.1:0-15921 GCF_046613545.2 Aphanothece microscopica RSMan92
GAGGTATTCACGATCAGCGTGGATGCATCAGGTGTGGTGACGTTTGCATACACCGATCAGGTGAATCCAGCCAATATCTGGCATTCGGATCCGGACAGTAATGATGAGTCAGAGACAATTCTGTCTCTGACTGGAGATACACCAGCAGCGGCGGGAACGTTGTTCGTGCAGAAGGAGTTGGTGGATGAGGACGGTGACAGTGTGTCTCAGAAGATCGATCTGACAGGGAAGCTGTCGATCGAGGATGCAGGCCCGACGCTGGGTGAGCCCACCGGAGAAGTCGGGACAGCGTTCCTGGATGAATCGGATCTTCCGGCGGACCTAGCTAACAACCCGAATAATGGAATTGATGATGGTGTTTATAGCACGCTGCTGGACCTGAGCAGTAATTTTGCCGCCGGCGATCTGGGAACGGATGTGCCTCCTGGCGAGACGAACTTCACGGTGTTGCTGTCTGGAACAGCGGTGAATGGCGTCATTACGGTGGCGTCGGGACTGTTCATCCTGGATCCGACTGTGATCACAGGAGATATCGGGAAGGGAGCTGCGATCAATTTGGTGGATGACGGAAGTGGAGTTGTCCGTGGTGTCGTGGCTGGGACGGATCAGCAGGTATTCACGATTTCGGTGAATGGCAGTGGTGTGGTGACGTTTGCCTACGTCAATGCCGATGGCAGTGCCGTGTCAGCAGGTGATGATCCGGCGAATATCTGGCATCGCGATACGAGTAGTGGCGATGAGGCAGAGACGATTCTGGCGGAGACAGCGGATACGTTGCTTGTGCGCCAGGAATTGGTGGATGAGGACGGCGACAGTGTGTTCCAGGACATCGACCTGGGAGGCAAGCTGTCGATCCAGGACGATGCACCAGAGTTGGCTTTTGCCGACTCAGAGGGGACTGCTTCGGCTGCGACAGCTGCAGGAGGAGGAATTGATGGCTTCTGGACTGGTTCACGCAGCACAGATAGTCAGACAGAGTTCTACGACCCTTCCACGCCAGCCACCAATGATGGTTTTATTGACTCGGTGACGCTCACCTCCATTCTCGTCAATGGAAATCAAACGACTCTGGTGGGAACACCCGCTGTAACTACGATCAACGGCGATATCGTTATGACTGGGCAGTATAACTATGACCTTCTGAATGACAATGAGCCAAATGCTATTGTTGATTTCGAGTTAACGATTAGAGAGGATGGCACTTACACGCTTGTCTCTGATCTACCTCCCAGTACTATCACTTTTGATACTGAAAGTGATTCAGTTACATTGGCATCTGGAGGTCCTTCGGATACCCGCACTGCAACGATTACGAAGTCTACTGGAGAGACTCTTAGTGTCGATTTTACAGACTATACATTTGAAACCTTTGACCTGCCCGACCGAGGAGTGAATGTAAGCGGTTCAGGCATTGGCGTCCAGGATAATATCTTTGAGAGTGGAGAGGCAATTCTTGTTGATCCCGACGATAGCACTCTCGCCCCAGGTGAAAGCATCAAGGCAGTTAACCTCTTGTTCACGGGGACTGGCGATAACCAATTTGACTCGGCTCCCGAAGAGGTGATCTTTCTTACGGTCACCGATTCAAATAACGTGAAGGCATTTGTTGTCTTGAATCCTGACACGATCATCACTTCTTATAGGGTAGAAGCTGGTGTCGGTGACTTCTCTGCCCTCGCCGATATCGACACAATCCTGATAGCTTCCCCAGTTGATATCGATGGCGGCAAGACAGACACGAAAACAAAACTGGGGCTCTCCTTTGAACTGCAAACGACGGAGCCGATCGCTCCTGTTCCTGTTGACTTCAACTTTGTGGTAACTACGGTTGATGGCGATGGTGATTCTGTAGCCGATCCGTTCACGGTTTCTATTTTGCCTGAGACGGCGCCTGTTGCTCTTGATCTGGATCTCAGTGGTTCTATTGATTACTTAAGTCTGGATGGAGCGAACTCCGTTCAGTACGACTATGGTAGTGGTCTTGTCTCCACGGCCTGGGTCGGGCCAGCGGATGGTATTCTTGTCTATGACGACAACCAGAATCCAAAAGATGGTGTCATCACAAACTTCCTTGCTCTTAGGCCCGAAGCGCGGACGGATCTGGAGGCCATTGCCCTGGCATTTGATAACAATCAATTGCAGAATGCTGCTTTGGCGGCCACCCATGAGCCCGCGCCTGATGGTGTGCTAGACGCTCAAGATTCGGAATTCGCAAACTTTGGGGTATGGGTTGATGCTAACAGCAATGGAGCGCTAGACGATGGCGAATACCGTTCTCTTGCGGACGCTGGCATACTGAGCATCAGTCTTACAAGTGATGGCATTGCTTATGCCACCGCCGACAGCGATGTCTATGTCTATGGCAGTACCACCTACGCCTATGAGACTCTTGACGCCAATGGTGACGTCACGGTTGAGTATGGCTTGGCACAGGACGTTGCCTTCGCCACTGCTCCAGTTGGAGAGGATCTCGCGCCAGAGGTTCTGGAGCCTGAGCTTCTTGCCCCTGCACTTGATGATGGCTCTGTAGCATTTGCAGAGCCGGATGAGGAGCTGCCAACCACAGACATTCTGGACACGGAGCCAATTGCCTCTACCGTCGACGATGGAGCTGTTGCTCTTGCCGTTCCGATCGAGGACGTGCCGATTTCAGACGTAACCGGAACTGAGCCCATTCCCCCCTCCGCGGATGACGCTTCTGTTCCCGCTGCTCCTGTTGTCGATGAGCTGACAGCTCCAGACGCCGCGTCAGAAGACCCATCCTCGTCCACTGATCTGTCTGATTCCAGTTCTTCCATTGATGTCCCCCAGGAGGAGATCCCCCCCGTTGTCGAGTTGGTCCAAGCGGTGATCGATGACCCCTCTGTCGTTCAGGATCCGCCTACTGACACGTCATTGTCTGATGCTCCTGCTGCCACAGATGCTGCTTCAGCCGACGTTCCTGTCGCTCCTTCCACGTCAGATCTTGTGACCGCCTTCTCGGAGTCCGAGTCCATCTCCGATGCCGACCTGGCGGACATCCAGCACGATCTGAACACTTCGCTGCCGGATGACCCCGCCCTCGACACCAGCTTCGACATCGCCGACCCCGAGCCGGCTCCCACCGTCGACGACGTGGTCGCCCTGGATGCGGCGGAGATCGACCTGCCCCAGGTCGATGACGTGTTCGATGTCGCCTACACTGCCGACGAACAGCCCGACGTTGTGTCGGTCTGATCACCGGCTGATCCGCGGAGGTTCTGGCCATGGCTGCCTTCACTTCAGTCGATTCCGCTCCGGAGATGATCGGCGCCCTGATCGACAGCTTCTTCGCTGCCCTCAAGGTCTCCCCCGATCTCTCCGCCGTGGAGGAGCGGCCGGCCGAGATGGCCTACGAGCTCGATCAGGTGGTGAGTGCCTTTCTCGAAGAGCACCAGCTCTCGGCTGAGGCCTACCATCAGATCGAGCAGGATGTGCTCAACACCATTGCGGCCGACCTCCAGGCCGACCACCTCGATCCCCTCGGTCTTGGCTTCAGCTTCGATGCCGATGGCAATGTGGATCCGTTGGCCGTGTTCACGGCCCTGGATGATCACTTCGATGACTGGCTCCTACCGGATCACTCCCCGGACCCGGATGCAGAGACAGCCATGGACGCCATCGATCTCTCCAGCGGCTTCGTCTCGGACATCCCATCGGACTATTCCGCCAGCTGAGCCCTACGCCCGGCGCGCTTCAGGCACCATGAGCACTGGCGGTTGATGCCCAGCACTGCACGTCTGCTGTTCGCCGATGCGGATGCCAGCCAGGCGCTGCTGTTCGAGCGGCATCTGCAGGCCCAGGGGTACGCCGTGACCCGCCTCGCCGATGGCCAGGCCGCCCGCCGCCAGATCGTCGACACCGCGCCCGACCTGGCGCTGCTGGCCCGGGATCTTCCCGGGCTTTCCGGTGCGGCCGTGGCCCGGGACCTGCGCGCCCGCGGGGCCACCACACCCATCCTGCTGCTCTCCCCCGGCGATGACTTCGTCGAGCGGGTCAAGGCCCTCGATGCCGGGGCCGACGATGTGCTCGCCACGCCCTGCGCGCTCGAGGAGCTGAGCGCGCGCATCCGCGCCCTGTTGCGGCGCTCCCGCATGGGGCTGCTGCTGGCCGACGGCCCCGAGCTCACCCACAAGGACCTGGTGGTGAACACCGATCAGCGCCAGGTGAGTCGCGCCGGCGTGCCGATCAAGCTCACCGTCAAGGAATACGACCTGCTGCTGCACCTGTTGCGCCACAAGCAGCAGGTGCTGCCCCGCCAGCAGATCCTCCTCTCGGTGTGGGGCGATTCCTGGGTGGGCAGCGACAACCTGCTGGATGTCTACATCCGCTACCTGCGCAAGAAGCTGGAGGGGCCCGATCGCGAGCCCCTGATCCACACCGTGCGCGGGGTGGGCTTCAGCCTCGATTAACCCGCGCTCACGCCCTCGATCCGGTCTTCGATCTCCTGGTAGATCTCCTGCAGCTGCTGGATGTTCTCATCGGAGGTCTCCCAGTAGCCGCGGCCGTTCACCTCCAGCAGCGTGCCCACGATGCGGCGGAAGCTGTGGGGGTTGAGCTCCATCAGCCGCTTGCGCATCTCCGGGTCGTTGATGAAGGTGTCGTTGGCCTCCTCGTACACGAAGTTGTCCACCGCGCCGCTGGTGGCACTCCAGCCGAGGGTGAAGTTGAGCCGCTTGGCCACTTCCCGCACCCCCTCGTAGCCCGAATTGAGCATGCCTTCATACCACTTGGGGTTGAGCAGCTTGGTGCGCGAATCCAGCCGGATCGTTTCGCTCAACGAGCGCACCTGGGCGTTGGCGGTGGTGGTGTCGGCGATGTAGCTGGCCGGTGCCTTGCCATCCTCCCGCAGCCCCTGGATCAGCTTGGTGGGGTCACTATCAAAGTAATGGCTCACATCGGTGAGCGAGATCTCGGCCGAATCCAGGTTCTGGAAGGTCACGTCGGCGGTCTTCATCGCCGCCTCGAACACCTCCCGTTTCTGGTTCATCTCGCCGGGGTTGTCGGCATTGAAGGCAAAGGTCTTGCGGGAGAGGTACATCTCCTGCAGCTCGCCCTCCTCCTCCCAGGTGCTGTTCTCCACCGCCAGATTCACATTCGAGCTGTAGCTGCCGCTGGCGTTGGAGAACACGCGGGTGGCCGCATCCCGCAGGCTGATGCCCTCCTTGGCGGCCTGCTCCTGGGCGTGCTGGCGCACGAAATTCATCTCCAGGGGCTCCTCGGCTTCGGCGGCCATCTTCACGCCCTGGTCGATCAGGCCCATCTGGTTGATGAACAGATCGCGGAACACCCCGCTGCAGTTCACCACCACGTCGATGCGGGGCCGGCCCAGCTCCTCCAGCGGGATCAGCTCCAGCTTGTTCACCCGCCCGAGCGAATCGGGCACAGGGCGCACGCCGATGAACCAGAGGATCTGGGCCAGCGATTCGCCGTAGGTCTTGATGTTGTCGGTGCCCCAGAGCACGCAGGCGATTGTCTCCGGCCAGCTGCCCTGTTCGGCCTTCTGCCGCTCGATCAGCCGGTCCACCACCACCTTCGCGGCCGCGATGGCGGCCTTGGTGGGAATCGCCTGGGGGTCGAGGGCGTGCAGGTTCTTGCCGCTGGGCAGCACCCCCGGGTTGCGGATCGGGTCACCGCCCGGCCCCGGCAGCACGTACTCGCCATCGAGGGCCCGCAGCAGGCTCTCCATCTCCATGTCGGCGCAGATCTGCTGCAGGCAGAACTGCAGATAGCCGAACTGCTTGTCGAGCTCGGCCTGATCCACCTGGGCGAAGCCGGCGGCGCAGCAGGCCCCCAGCCAGGGGCTCGGCAGTTTGAACCCGAAGCGCTCCAGCAGGTTGAAGAACCAGCCGAAGTTGCGCCGCAGCGTCACCCGCCCGTCGCTGCCCGTCACCGCCTTCACCATCGCCCCCACGGCCGCCCGGGAGGTCTCGGTGATCACCCGGTTGAGCTCCACATCGGCGAGCACACCGGCGTCGTTGCCCTTGTACACGTCGGCGATCGTGCGGCCCCGGCTCTCGGCCAGCAGGGCGGGCAACGAACGGATGCCCTCCTCCTCGCGCTCCAGCGCCGCGATGTTCACCAGGGTGGCGATCGCCTCCTCGGCGGTGGGGGGCTTGCCGATCGTGTGCAGGCCGCAGGGCAGCAGCCGGCTTTCGATCTCCATCAGCTGGCGGTAGACCGCGCCGATCACCGCATCGCGGGCGTCCAGGTCCAGTTCGGCGGCGTCCAGCTCCGGCAGGGCCACATCCTTGTCGAGATTGCACTGGCGGGCCGTTTCCACCACGGCGTTCACGATCTGCACGCCCCTGGAGCTCTCGCGCAGCTGCTGGTAGGAGCCCACCAGCTCGCCCAGCTCCTTGAGCCCCTTGTAGAGCCCGGCGTTTTCTGCTGGCGGCGTGAGGTAGCTGATCGTTTCGGCGTAGCCACGTCGCTTGGCGATCGTGGCTTCGCTCGGGTTGTTCGCCGCGTAGTAGTAGAGATTCGGCAGGGCTCCGATCAGCGAATCGGGGTAGCAGGTGTCGCTCATGCCCATCTGCTTGCCGGGCATGAACTCCAGCGAGCCGTGGGTGCCGAAGTGCAGCACCGCATCGGCGCCCCACACCTTCTCCAGGTAGGTGTAGTAGGCGGCGAAGCCGTGGTGGGGGCTGGCGCTGCGGGAGTAGAGCAGCCGCATCGGGTCGCCCTCGTAGCCGAAGGTGGGCTGCACCCCCACGAACACGTTGCCGAAGTGGCGGCCGTAGATCAGCAGGTTGGTGCCGTCGGAATTCAGGTTCCCCGGCGGCTTGCCCCAGTTCTCCTCCAGCCGCTCGGAGTAGGGCGTCAGCCGCTCGTACTCCGCCACGCTCATGCGGTGGGCGATGGCCAGCTCGGGGGCCCCCTCCAGGGCCTCGGGGTCCTGCAGCACCGACTCCATCAGCGCCTTGGGCGTTTTCGGCAGGCCGCCCACGTCGTAGCCCCGGGCCGCCATCTCCTCCATCACCCGGTGGATCGAGCCGAACACATCCAGGTAGGCGGCGGTGCCCACGTTGCCCTTGTCCGGCGGGAAGCTGAACACCGTGATCGCCAGCTTCTTGGTCGCGCGGGGCTTGATCCGCAGCGAGGCCCAGCGGATCGAGCGCTCGGCGATCGCGTCCACCCGGTCCTGCAGGGTGTGGGCCTTGCCGGTGGCGTCATCCCGGCCGCTCAGCACGATCGGCTCGATCGCCCCATCGAGTTCGGGGATGGCGATCTGCAGCGCCACCTGCACGGGATGGAGCCCCAGGTCGCTCTCCTCCCACTCCTGCGTCGTCTGGAACACCAGCGGCAGGGCCACCATGTAGGGGCGGTTGAGCTTCTTGAGCACCTCGATCGCCTTGGGGTGATCCTGGCGGGCCGGTCCCCCCACCAGGGCGAAGCCCGTGAGCGACACCACCCCATCCACCAGGGGCACCTCGGGGTTGAGCGGGTCGTAGAAGAAGGCATTCACCGGCCGGGTGAAGTCGAGCCCGCCGCAGAACACCGGGATCACCGTGGCGCCGCGGTACTCCAGCTCCTGGATCACCGCCACGTAGTGGGCCTCATCGCCGGTGACGATGTGGCTGCGCTGCAGCACCAGGCCGATCACCGGGCCCTGGCGCGCCGTGTCGCTGAGGTCCTGGCGGCTGGCGCTCCAGTTCAGGTACTCCTTGATGTCCTCGAACATCCCCGGGGCCAGGGGGTGCCAGATGCCCAGATCGGGAAACACCACCGGATCGGCCACCTGCACGCTTGGCCGGTCGGAGCCGCTGCGGGGGAAGACGTACTTGTCCGCCAGCATCAGCAGGAAGTTGCGCAGGTTGTCCGGCGTTCCCCCCAGCCAGTACTGGAAGCTGAGCATGAAGGAGCGGGCGTCCTGCGCCTTCTCCACCGGCAGGTACTTGAGAACCGTGGGCAGCGTGTTGAGCAGCTTCAACATCGCGTCCTGGAAACCGGCACCGCCGGCCTCCTTCCGCTTCTTCATGAAGCCGGCGATGGCGCTCTTGCTCTGGCCCAGCTGGGCCATCGAGAAGGTGCCGAGCTTGTTGAGCCGCATCACCTCCGGCATGGAGGGGAACACCACGGCGGCCTTGAGGCGGTCGCGGTGGGGCGCCACGGCCTCCACCACCTTCTGGGCCAGGTCCTCGATGAAGATCAGCGAGGCGATGAACACATCCGCCGCCGCCACATCGGCGCAGAAATCGGCGTAGTTGCCGGGGTCTCGCAGTTCCTCGATCAGGTAGCCGCTCAGCTCGATCGCCAGCGGGCCGTTCTGGTCGTTCAGCGAGGTGGCCGCCTGGGTGAGGGCGTTCTGGTATTGCGGCTCGAGCACCACATACACGGCCTTCATCACCGCACCGGCGTGGGAGGCGGCAGGGCTGACCCGACGGCTGGCGGAACGGACCTGCGTGAACATGCGCTGGAGCGGGCTGATGGAGCGAGCTTACGAAGCCCCCACCCCTGACGCGAGCCGGCCCATAGGCTCTGCTGCAACGGTTGACGTGAACGGTGACGACCCCATGACCAGCAGCCCCGCGGCCAAGCCCATCGCCGTCGTGGTGGCCGGAGCCCTCGGCCGGATGGGGGCCGAGGTCATCCGTGCCGTCCACGCCGCCCCCGACTGCCGGCTGGTCGGCGCCATCGACACGAGCCCCGGCAGCGAGGGGGCCGACGTGGGCCTCGAACTCGGCCTGGGCGAGCTGGAGGTGGCCATCACCGCCGACTTCGAGGGCTGCCTCTGCCAGGCCAGCCAGCTGGTGCGCAACGACGGCCCCGGCCAGGGGGCGGTGCTGGTGGACTTCACCCATCCCAAGGTGGTGTACGAGCACACCCGCGGCGCCATCGCCTACGGCGTGCACCCGGTGATCGGCACCACGGGCCTCAGCCCCGAGCAGCTGGCCGATCTGGCCGCCTTCGCGGACAAGGCCTCGATCGGCGCTGCCGTGATCCCCAACTTCAGCGTCGGCATGGTGCTGCTGCAGCAGGCCGCCGCCGCCGCCGCCCGCTTCTACGACTTCGCCGAGCTCACCGAGCTGCACCACAACCGCAAGGCCGACGCCCCCAGCGGCACCTGCCTCAAGACCGCCGAGCTGATCGAGGAGCTGGGCAAGACGTTCAACCCCCCGCAGGTGGAGGAGCACGAGACCCTGCCCGGCTGCCGGGGCGGGCAGCGCGAGAGCGGGCTGCGGCTCCATTCGGTGCGGCTGCCGGGCCTGGTGGCCCACCAGGAGGTGATGTTCGGCGCCCCCGGCGAGACCTACACCCTGCGCCACGACACGATCGATCGGGCCGCCTACATGCCCGGCGTGCTGCTCAGCGTGCGCCGGGTGCGGCAGCTGCCGGGTCTGGTGTACGGCCTCGAGAGGTTGCTCTGATGCTGATCCCCCTCAAGCCCGGTGAGCTGCAGCGGGTGATCCCGGCGGTGGCCACCGGTCCCCAGTTCAACGCCTGCAGCGGCTCGCCGCGCAAGCTGCTGCAGCGGGTGTTCATCTCCGTGATCGGCGGTGTGATCAGCCTGCTGATCAGCCAGACCCTGCTGTTCTCCAGCCAGGCCGGCCCGATCATGCTGGTGACCGGCTTCGTCTTCTTCCTCTACCTGCTGTGGGGGCCGATCGTGGAGGCGGGGCGGCGCAACGCCACGCTGCGGCGCTACCCGGCCGCCGCGATCTTCGAGGGGGTGGTGGCCGACCTCCACACCCGGGAGGTGGTGGAGGAACGCCGCGAGCAGGCCGACCGCAGCGGCAGGCTGGAGCTGGTGGAGAACCGCCGCACCTGGCTCACCCTGGAGCTGGAGGACGAGGACGGCTACCTGGGCAAGCTGCGCTTTCCCATGGACAAGAAGAACCAGCAGGTGCGGCGCGGCATGGTGATCCGCACCCTGGTGCTGAGTGAGCGGCGCGACTTCTCCCGCATCGGGGCGATCACCGATGCCTGGCTGCCCCAGTTGAAGCTCTGGGTGGGGGAGTACCCCTTCCTGCTGCGTCCGGCCTTCGAGGAGCTCTGCCTCAGGCGCCTGGGCTGATCCGGGCATCGGTGAGCCGCTCGAACGCCCCGCCGCCACCCATCGGCAACAACGTGTCACAGAGCGCAACAATGTGTTACATTGATCTCATCGACACCCCCGAGCCCTCCATGACCCAGGCCAACCCCGCTGCCACCGCCATCCGCGGCGCCACCGTCACCACCGAAGACGGCGGTCGCCTCAATGCCTTCGCCAGCGAGCCCCGCATGGAAGTGGTGAGCGCCGAGCGCGGCTGGGGCTTCCACGAGCGCGCCGAGAAGCTCAACGGCCGCATGGCCATGCTCGGCTTCATCGCCCTTCTCGCCACCGAGCTGGCCCTCGGCGGTGAAGCCTTCACCCGCGGTCTGCTCGGCATCGGCTGATCTCCGCGAGCAGCTCGCCGGCTCTTCAATCCGCTCCGCTCCCGAAGCCGCAGACTTGCTGCGGCTTTTTTCATGGCCACCCCCGCTTGATCTCCGCCGCCGCCATCTCGTCTGGGGCCACCGCACCGGCCACCGAACCGGCCGCCCCTCCCCGGGCGCTGATCCACGGCGCCGGCCCCACCGGAGCCCTGGCGGCCCTGGCCCTGGCCGAAGCTGGCTGGCAGGTGACCCTCACCGACCCCCAGGAGCCCCGCCAGCTGCGCGAGCGGCGCCGGGCCTACGCCTTCAGCCACGCCAGCCGCCGGCTGCTGGAGCGCCTCGGCCTCTGGGATGAGCTGGGCAGCGGCATGTTGCCGTTCCGGCGCCTGATGCTCGCGGACCTGGCCCTGGGGGTGGAGGTTCCCTTCGGCCTGGCCGACCTCGCCCCGGGCCTGCGCGCGGTGCCGGGGGCGGCGGTGGGATGGATCGGGGAGCACGCAGCGCTGATGGGCGTGCTGCAGCAGCGCCTGGCGGCCCACCCCGCCGTGCGGCTCCTTCTCGGCACGGCTGCCGAGACCTGGAACCCTGCCGCTCACTCACCGCAGCTGGCTGAACCCCCGGATCTGGTGGTGGCCGCCGATGGCCCCCATTCCCCCCACCGCGAGGCCCTCGGCATCGGCCTGTGGCAGTGGTCCTACCGCCAGAGCTGCCTCACCGCCCAGGTGGCCCTGCGCGGCAATGACGACGACCAGGCCTGGGAGCTGTTCCGGCCGGAGGGTCCCTTCGCGGTGCTGCCGCTCGGGGAGGGCAGGACCCAGCTCGTCTGGAGTGCGGCGGCGGCGCGCTGCCGGCAGCTCGAGGGGCTCGAGGCCAACGCCTTCCTCGATGCGCTCGCCGCAACCCTGCCGGATCGCTTTCAGCCCGATGTGCTGCTGGATCAGCCCCGGGCCTTTCCGGTGGCGCTGCTGCTGGCCCGCCGCCTCTCGCGGGGGACGACGGTGCTGGTGGGGGAGAGCGCCCACCGCTGCCACCCGGTGGGCGGCCAGGGCCTCAACCTCTGCTGGCGCGATGTGGACACGCTCCACCGCCTCGCCCGCCGGGTGGCCGCGGGGCGGCTGCAGCCGGCGCGGCTGCCCGGGGCCTATGGACGACGGCGCTGGCCGGATCTGCTGCTGACGCTGCTCGCCACCGACCTGCTGATGCGGCTGTTCTCCAACCGCTCCCCCCTGCTGCTGCCCCTGCGCCGGCTGGCGCTGGCCCTGCTGGGGTCCATGGCTCCGCTGCGGCGGCTCAGCCTCGGGGCCATGACCCATGGACCCTGCCGCCCCTGGTAGCCGACCCGCCATGGTGCTGAGCTCAAGTCCCCAGTCGCTGCCGCCCCAGGCCCTGCTGCGCTACCTGCGCCACCAGATCGGCCTGAGCGAGAGCGCCCTGGCGCTCGGCATCAAGCAGTCCCAGCAGGAGCAGGCGCCGTTGCCGGTGGTGCTGTGGCGCTATGGGCTGATCAGCCTGGAGCAGCTCGAGCAGGTGCTCAGCTGGCAGGACGCCAACCTCTAGCCGGCTGGCACGAGGCGCTCAGGCGTCGTGGATCGGACGCTGGACGATCACGTGTAGATGATCAGCGATTCCACCGGGTGCTCCTC
This sequence comes from Aphanothece microscopica RSMan92, assembly GCF_046613545.2. Taxonomy (NCBI): domain Bacteria; kingdom Bacillati; phylum Cyanobacteriota; class Cyanophyceae; order Chroococcales; family Aphanothecaceae; genus Aphanothece; species Aphanothece microscopica. The sequence continues at coordinate 12,021 of NZ_JBKKKY020000058.1, forward strand.
GGGCAGCCGGCGGCGGCCCTCCAGGGCTGCCAGTTCGGCCACGAAGCCGAAACCGCAGAGCTTGCCTCCGGCGGCCTCCACCAGCTCGGCGCAGGCCGCCGCCGTGCCACCGGTGGCCAACAGGTCATCCACCACCATCACCCGGGGTCCCCCCTCCAGGGCATCACTGATGATCTCGAGCCGGTCGGTGCCGTACTCGAGGGCATAGTCGACGCCGGTCACGGAACCGGGCAGCTTGCCGGGCTTGCGCACCGGCACGAAGCCGAGCGCCACCTGGGTGGCCAGGGCCATGCCGACGATGAAGCCGCGGGATTCGATGCCCACGATCAGATCCGGCTGGAGCCGCTCGCACACCTCCTCGAGCTGGCGGATCACCTCCTGCCAGCTGCGCGGATCCCGCATCAGCGGGGTGAGATCGCGGAACAGGATGCCCGGCTTGGGAAAGTCGGGCACATCACGCACCAGCTGCCGCAGATCGATCCCTGAAGTCCCTGCCGCCGACGGAACCTGTGCAGCCATGGGCGTGACGGTGGGGCGCAGTTGCTGGCATCATCGCAGCCATGCCCCTCACCGCCCCCATTACACCCCCCCCCGTCCCCACCGCCCCCGGTCCGGCCGCCACCCCTCAGGGCGCTGCCGCACCGCGCCTTCCCCGTCGCGGTCTGGAGCGGCTCGACCTGCTGCTGCTGGTCGTCGAGGCCCTCGATCTCAACGGTGGGGAGGCCATGGTGTGGATGAGTGAGCAGATGGGCTTCACCGGCCTCTTCCCCAACCGGGTGGAGCTGTGGAAGCGCCGCTGCTACAACCCGCTGCGGCGCACCACCCGCCGCGGTGAACTCGATCCCGCCGAGACCGATGCCCTGATCCGCATCCTCTGCGCCCTGGCCGATCGGCTCTACCCGCTGCTGCGGGCGCTGCTCGCCACCAGCGAACCCCCTGAGGTGCTGCAGCAGCGCTGGGCCCTGTTCCAGGCAAGGCTCTCCGAGTTGCTGCGGGAGCGCATGAACCCCCGCCGGGTCGGCGTGCAGAGGCTGCTCGATCCCCAGCAGGGGGCCCAGCAGCGGCGCCAGCTGATCCAGACCCTGGCCCTCGGAGGCGGGATCGGCGGCTTCGAGCGCCTGCGCGCCAGCCTGCTCGATCCGGCCGGCTGAGTCCGGCTGGCTGAGTCGGGCTGGGCTGTCCGCCAGCCGCCGGGATCCCCTCGCATGAAACACTCCCTGGATGAAACAGACGCTGCGCTTCGAACAACTCAGCTGTCGCCTGCAGGTGGAGGGGCTGCCCGATGTGTCCGTCGGCCAGAGCGGCGACACCATGGGGATCATCACCGGCTGGACGCTGCGCTGGGCCGGCCGGCCTGAGCTCGAGGGGCGCAAGGATCACCTGCTGGCCCTGATGCAGGTGGTGCTGCCCTATGCCCGCCACCTGATCAGTGGCGTGGCGCGCCAGTTCGGCACCGAGCCCCATCCGGTGGCGATCGGGCCCAGGCCCGAGGGAGGCCACCGCCTGGTGCTGCGCAGCAGTCAGCCCGACACCCCACCCCTGGAGGTGGTGCTCGATGACGCCGAACTGGCCGACCTGGTGCGGGTGCTGGACCAGTTGCGGCTGGATTCCCGTCTCCAGGTGCCGCTGGATCTGCCCCAGCCCCAGCCCCTGCGTCCCCGGGAGGTGCAGGAACGTCTCCCCCGGGTGCAGCGCCTGGCCGCCCCCGTGGGCGGAGCCCTCGCCCTCGCCCTCGCGGCGGGCCTCGGGCTGCTGCTCCCCGAACCCCGCCCCCTGCCGCCGCAGACTCCGGCGGCCGGAACCACCGCTCCGCCCAGCGCCCCCTGATCGGCAGCTCCCTGACCGGCAGGCCCCTGATCGGCACAACCCTCCCGGTCGTGGCCTGTCCACCAGGCTTGACGCTGACGCATCGCCGATCACACTGGGTTGATGACATCGATGACCTGGTCGGACCTGCGCATCCGCGTGGCGCGCCTCGGGGCGGCCCTGGATGTGGTGGTGCGCAGTGATCCCGAGGTCTGTGGTCTGAGTGGCGGTGACTTCCGTCTCTCCCTGCACCACGGTGGTCACGGTGATTGCACCGTCGGCAACCTCACCCTGATCGACTGTCCGAATGAGCTGGTGTTGATGGAATTCCAGCGCTGGATGCGCGGGGCCGGCTATCCCCTTGAGGCATGACCTCGTCCCATCGCCGTGCCCTTCACCTGCCCATGAAGGCACCCAGGAGTCGCCACGTTTTTCGCACCAAGCGCCGGCCTTCGCGCTGGCGTCATCTCGGCTCGGCGCTGCTGCTCGGCAGTCTCGGCGCCCTTCTGCTGGTGGGTCTGCTGCAGTTGCTGGAACGGCTCGACACCTTCCTGCTGCTCAGCAACGCCATCGCCAATCTGATCGGCGGCCTGCAGCAGTTCCTGCTGGGGCTGGTCCAGTTGCTGGCCGTGGTGCTGGTGGTCGTGGTGGTCCTGGTGGCGCTGGTGCTGGTGGTCGCCGCCGCCTTCCGGCTGGTCCGCGCTGTGCTGCCGCGCCGTTTTCCCGTCAAGAAGCAGACCTGAGTTCAGGCCCGCCACGCTTTCCCGTTGTGGCCTCCTACATGGCTGAGAAGCACAACCATGGCTAAAAAGAAGAAAACCAAAGTCCCCCGTCCTCCGGTTGGCCTGCCGCGCTGCGGTCCGCTGACCGATCGCTATTACCCCTCGCCGTTGATGGATGACCTGCGGGATTCGCAGGTCGAGCCTCCCCCGATCGCCACGGCCGAATCCTCGAAACTCGATCGCAAGATCTACGAGAAGGAGCTCACCCGCCTCCAGGTCGAGCTGGTGAAGATGCAGTACTGGATCAAGGCCACCGGCTTCCGGCTGATCGTGCTGTTCGAAGGACGCGATGCCGCCGGCAAGGGAGGCACCATCAAGCGGATCACCGAGCCGCTCAACCCCCGGGGCTGCCGCGTCGTGGCCCTGGCCACCCCGAGCGACCAGCAGAAGTCGCAGTGGTATCTCCAGCGCTATGTGGAGCACTTCCCGAGCGCCGGAGAGATCGTGATCTTCGATCGCAGCTGGTACAACCGGGCCGGGGTGGAGCGGGTGATGGGCTTCTGCTCCCCGGAGCAGGTGGATGAGTTCCTCACCAGTTGTCCGGAGTTCGAGCGGATGCTGGTGCGGGCCGGCATCGTGCTGATCAAGTACTGGTTCTCGGTCAGTGACGAGGAGCAGGAAGCCCGCTTCCAGGCCCGTATCGATGACCCGACCCGTCGCTGGAAGCTCAGCCCGATGGATCTGGAAGCCCGGGAGAAATGGGTGGACTTCTCCCATGCCAAGGATGACATGTTCGCCCACACCAACATCCCCGAGGCCCCCTGGTTCACCGTGGAGGCGGACGACAAGCGCCGTGCCCGCCTCAACTGCATCTCCCACCTGCTCAGCAAGGTGCCCTACAGCGACATGACGCCACCGGCGATCAAGCTGCCTCCCCGACCCAAGAGTCCTGCGGTGGAGCGGCCTCCCCGCTGGGAGCAGTTCTTCGTGCCGAACCGCTACCCCTAGCCGTGCAGGCGGGCGAACCACAGCCCCGTCAGCTGCCAGCTCGACCACAGGAACGCCGCCAGGAACAGCCAGTTGAGCCAGGCGGGCCGCTCGGGACGTTCGGGAGCCATCGGGCAGGGTGACGGGGTTGGGACCAGCCTGCCAGCCGCTCAGGCCCCGTGACGTTCCTTGACCATGTCTTGTCACCGCTGCGGACCTCTCTAGGCTCGCCCCATGGGCAACCCGATCAGCCGTGAGCAGTTCCTGGAGCGGGCCCGCTCCCGTTTCGGGGAGAAGTATGACTATTCCAGGATCATCTACAAGAGCTACAAGACGCCAGTGAAGATCCGCTGCCGGATCCATCCCGTCAAGGAGATCTCGATCAC
>NZ_JBKKKY020000059.1:0-15595 GCF_046613545.2 Aphanothece microscopica RSMan92
CGAGGACCTTCACCAGCGGCGCCATGCAGTTGGTGGTGCAGCTGGCGTTCGAGACGATGTCCCAGTCCTCGTGGCGATATTCGGAATCGTTCACACCGACCACGAAGGTACCGACCCCGTCGCCCTTGCCGGGAGCGGTGATCAGAACCTTGCTGGCTCCGGCCTGGAGGTGCTTGCCGGCTCCGTCCTTGTCAATGAAGACCCCGGTGGACTCGATGACCAGATCCACTCCCCACTCCTTCCAGGGGAGGTTGAGAGGATTGCGATCGGAGAAGCACTTGATCGTCTTGCCATTCACGATGATGGCATCATCCGCATAGCCCACTTCGACATCACGGATCCGACCCAGCATCGAGTCGTAGGTGAGCAGGTGGGAATTGGTGCGGGGATCGGAGGTGTCGTTGAGACCCACGACCTCGATCCCGGTGTTGGCACCGCGACTGAGCCAGCAGCGCATGAAGTTGCGACCGATCCGGCCGAATCCATTGATCGCAACTTTCAACGTCATGGCTGAGGGCGGTCAGAACCGCCGGCAAGGGGGGATTTGGCTGCCGATCATACAGAAATTGCCTCCGCCCCCCTTGCTGCGCCTTGAGCCAGGCAGGAGGATGCGGCCGGCGACACCGCCCGGGCGCAGCATCTCGTAATGGTGCTGGGGGCCCGGGGCAGCCTAATTTCCCCAGAAGCAGCTTCCCGGTTCGGAGACGACCTTGATCCCCCAGCTCGATCGCCACCAGCCGCTGCACTTCATCGGGGTCGGTGGCATCGGCATGTCCGCCCTGGCGGGGATCCTGGCCGAACGGGGCTATGCGGTGAGCGGCTCGGACCCCCGCGACAATGCGGTGCTGGCCAACCTCAGGCGTCTCGGGGTCAGGGTGTTCCGTGAGCAGAGCGCGACCACGGTGGCGGCGATCCGCAGCGGCACCTCCATCCCCCCCCAGGTGGTGGTCAGCTCGGCCGTGCCCGAGTCGAATCCGGAGCTGAGCGAAGCCCGGCGCGCCGGGTTGCAGATCTTCCACCGGTCCGATGTGCTGGCGGCCCTGATCAACGCCCAGCCCTCGATCGCCGTCGCCGGCAGCCACGGCAAGACCACCACCAGCACGCTGATCGCCACCCTGCTGGAGGCCACCGGCCACGACCCCACGGCCGTCATCGGTGGGGTCGTGCCCGCCTTCGGCAGCAACGGACGCCACGGCAAGGGGGCCCTGCTGGTGGCGGAAGCCGACGAGTCGGACGGATCGCTGGTGAAGTTCCGCCCCCAGCTCGGCGTCCTCACCAATGTGGAGCTGGACCACACCGACCACTACCCCGACCTGGACGCCCTGATCAGCACCCTGCAGCGCTTCGCTGGCCGTTCCGCCCGCCTGCTGGCCAACAGGGACTGCCCGATCCTGCGGGAGCACTTCGACGCCCAGCACTGGTGGTCGACCGCGTCGCCCAGCGGCGTCGACTACGCCGCCATTGCCCGTGAGGAGCGGGGTGATGGCACCCTGGCCGACTTCTTCGAACACGGGCAGTTGGTGGGCCAGATCGCGCTCCCCTTGCCCGGCCGGCACAACCTCAGCAATGCCCTCGCCGCCCTGGCCGCCTGCAGGCTGGAGGGCATCTCCTTCCAGGAGCTGCGCCTGGCCGTGAGCCAGCTCAGACCACCCGGCCGGCGTTTCGACTTCCGGGGGATCTGGCACGGGCGGATGGTCGTGGATGACTATGCGCACCACCCCAGCGAGGTGGCCGCCACCCTCGGCATGGCCCGGCTGATGGTGAGCAGCGGCCGCAGCCCCCTGCCTGAGGTTCCCCAGCGGCTTGTGGCCGTGTTCCAGCCCCACCGCTACAGCCGCACCGCCCAGTTCCTTCAGGGTTTCGCCGAGGCACTCACCCTGGCGGATGCGGTGATGATCGCCCCGCTGTACGACGCCGGCGAGGCTCCGATCGCGGGGGTGAGCAGCCGTGCCATCGGCGAAGCGGTTCGGGCCCTGGCGCCGGGTCTGTCCGTGACCGTGGCGGAAAGCCTCGATGACCTGGCCGCCCAGGTGGCCGAGGCGAGCCTTGCCGGCGATCTGGTGCTGGCGATGGGAGCGGGCGATGTCAACAGCCTCTGGACACGGCTGGAACGGCTGCAGTCGGATTCCTTCGAGCTGGTGGCCTGAGCCCGGAGCCGCCGCGATGCCAGCCACCTGCAGCCAGCCGCCGGGTCTGCGCCGGCACATCCCACTGGAGGCCTTCACGACCTGGAAGGTGGGCGGACCGGCGGAATGGTTCGCGGAGCCCTCCCGGGATGAGGAGCTGGTGGCCCTGGCCGCCTGGGCCTGGCGGGAAGCCAGACCCCTGCGCTGCATCGGGGCCGGTTCCAACCTGCTGATTGCCGACGCCGGGCTGACCGGGCTGACGCTCTGCAACCGTCGCCTGCAGGGCAGCCAGCTCGACGCGACGACGGGGTGGGTGGAAGCCGCAGCGGGGGAACCCATCCCCAGCCTGGCCCGCAAGGCAGCCCGCGCCGGGCTGAGTGGCCTGGAATGGGCCGTGGGCATCCCCGGCACCGTGGGGGGTGCCGCCGTGATGAATGCCGGTGCCCAGGGGGGGTGCACCGCGGAATGGCTCCACTCGGTCTGGGTCCTGGACCCCGCCCGGCCGGACCACCCCTTCGAGCTGGGCCGGGCCGATCTCGACTTCGCCTACCGCCACAGCCGGCTCCAGGAGGAACCCCTGATCGTGCTCTCCGCCCGTTTCCAGCTGGAACCCGGCCACGATCCCGCCACGGTGAGCCAGCGCACCAGCACCAACCTGCACAGCCGCACCAGCACCCAGCCGTACCAGCAACCGAGCTGCGGCAGCGTGTTCCGCAATCCGGAACCCCTCAAGGCCGGGCGTCTGATCGAGGCGCTCGGCCTGAAGGGCCTGCGCATCGGCGGGGCCGAGGTCTCCCGGATCCATGCCAATTTCATCGTGAACACCGGGGAGGCCACCGCCAGCGACATCGACGCCCTGATCCGCGAGGTGCAGCACCGGGTGCAGGAGCACCACGGCATTGCCCTCCATCCCGAGGTGAAGCGGCTGGGATTCTGAAACCGGGGCCCGCTTAGCCTGCCCGCAGCTTTTCATCAGGCATGGCCGGCTTCGGACTCCCCAACTTCGGTCAGCTCACCGAAGCCTTCAAGAAGGCCCAGGAACTCCAGCAGAACGCGCAGAAGCTCCAGGAGGAACTCGATGCGATGGAACTGGAGGGCAGCAGTGCGGATGGGCGCGCCAGCGTCTGGCTGTCCGGCAACCAGCAGCCCCTGAAGGTGCGGCTGGCTCCCGAACTGGTCGCCGATGGTGCCGGCGCCTGCGAGACGGCCGTGCTCGAGGCCCTCCAGGCCGCCTACGAGAACTCCACAAGCACGATGAAGGGTCGGATGGAGGAACTCACCGGCGGCCTGAACCTGAACCTGCCTGGTCTGGGAGGCTAGGCCTGCTCAGCACTCCTCAGCACCGGCGGGCGGCTCGCTGGGCAGCGCGTTGGGCAGCTCGGATTCAGACGCCACCTGCTGGCGCTGACGCCGGCGGGACACCTGCCGCAGCTGGGGTGCCAGCCGCGGTTCCAGCCCGCCCCCCCGGCGCCGCAGCCCCGGGCCCTCCGCACTGGAGGCCGGGCGGGTCCCACGGCGTTCGGCGTCGGCCTGGAGCACTGCCAGGCACTGGCGGTAGAGGGGCCAGCGATCCCACTCGAGCCCCAGAACGCAGCCCGGTTCGCCCAGGTGCAGACAATTGCTGAAGCGACAGCCACCGTGCCGCGCCAGAGCAGCGCGCACCTCGGGAAACAACGGAGCCAGGGCGGCGGGGTCGGGGGGGAGCAAAGGTCGGTTGAAACCCGGGGTGTCCGCCACCCGGGCCGAAGGCGCCAGGGGAAACAGCTCGACGTGACGGGTCGTGTGCCGGCCGCGCTGCAGCCGGCCCGACACTTCGCCCACCCGCAGCTCCAGGCCGGGCAGCAGACCATTGAGCACACTGCTCTTGCCGACACCCGAAGGGCCGCACAGCACACTGATACCCGGCCCGCTCAGCCGCTCCCGCAGCACCTCCAGCCCCATTCCGGTGGCGCTGGACACCGCGACGGGTTCATAACCCCAGGCCCGGCCCCGGGAGCACCAGCTGGCGACCTCAGCGGGGGGCAGCAGATCGGCCTTGGAGAACACCAGCAGAACGGCGCAGCCGGTGGCTTCGGCGGTCAGCAGAAAGCGGGTGAGCTGGAGGGGATCCAGCAGAGGCTCAGCGAGTGACGCCACCACAACGATCCTGGTGACATTGGCGACCGCGGGCCGATCCAACCGGGTGGCACGGGGCTCCAGGGCCGCCACGGCTCCCCTGCCCGCGGCCCAGTCGACCCCCTCCAGCCTCACCCGATCCCCCACACAGATGGTCTGACCGCTCTTGCCGAGCCGGGTGCGCCGGGTGCAGAGCAAGCGGAGCTCCCCTCCAGGACCAGGGTGATCGAGCTCGACCCAGCAGTAATTGGCCTGGAGGGCCACCACCAGGCCGGCGACGGCCGAAGGCGCCGCCGGATCAGAGGCCATCGCGGCGGATCAGCAGACGGACGGCTGTGGCGATGGTGGGATGGCTCTGACGCCGCACCGTGTGGCCCGCCTGCTCCAGGCCGGAGGCCACCATCTGCTCGGGCTCGCCGCCATCGAGATCCACCTGCAGCCAGGCGCCGGGCTGCAACGTTTCCAGGGACAGCTTGGTGCGGATGAAGTTCAGGGGGCAGGGCGTGCCGCGCAGGTCCAGGCGCAGGGAGGGTTCCATGGAGGGCTCCACCGGCGGCTGAGGATGATCAGTCACGGTGACCGAACAGGCCCCCGAACAGTCCGCTCCTGTGGGGATGCTTGTGACCCTTGCTGGTGTGGTGGCCCGCCAACTGCTCGAGCAGCTCCCGCTCCTCGGCGTTCAGCTTGGTGGGCAGCTGGACCTTGACGGTGAAGAGGTGGTTGCCGCGGGCCACCGGATTGCCCAGCTTGGGAACCCCCTTGCCCTGCAGGGTGAGCACCGCTCCGGGCTGGGTGCCGGCCGGCACCTCCAGCTGCTCATGGCCGTCGACCGTCTCCACCTCGATGGTGTCACCCAGGATGGCCTGCAGATAGTTGAGCACCACCTCGGACTGCACGTTGATCCCATCGCGGCGCAGGTGGGGATGGGGTTGAACCGTCAGAAAGACGTAGAGATCGCCGGGGGGACCGCCCCGCTGGCCGGCGTTCCCTTCGTTGGCCACCCGCAGACGCGTCCCCGAATCAACCCCGGCGGGGATGTTGATGCGCAGCTTCTTGCGGACCTGCTGCAGACCCTGACCGCCGCAGGCGTTGCAGGGGTCGGCGATCACCTGGCCGGTGCCCTCGCAGGTGGGGCAGGGCGCCACCTGGGTGAAGCTGCCGAAGGGGGTGCGCGTCGCACGCCGCACCTGCCCAGCCCCGGAACAGGTGCCGCAGGTGGTGGGGCCGACCCCGGCCTTCGCCCCCGAGCCGCCGCAGGTGCCACAGGTCTCCAGATGGCGAATCTGGACCTCCTGTTCGATGCCGAAGACGGCCTCCTGAAAGCTGATGGTCAGATCCAGCCGCAGGTCGTCCCCCTGACGGGGTCCGCGCCGTCTCGGCCCCCCGCCGGCAGCGGCGCCGCCGAAACCGCTGAAGAAGGTTTCGAACAGGTCGGCGAAGCCTCCCATGTCGGCCATGTCGGGCATGCCGGAGCCACCGAGGCCAGCCTCCCCGAACTGGTCGTAGCGGGCCCGGGACTGGGAATCACTGAGAACCTCGTAGGCCCGGCCGATCTCCTTGAACCGATCCTCGGCGCCGGGATCCTTGTTGATGTCGGGGTGGTACTGGCGCGCCAGGCGTCGGTAGGCCCGTTTGAGGGTGTCGGCATCGGCATCGCGGCTGACACCGAGGAGGTCGTAGTAATCGGCCATGGTCAGGCCTCTTGCGGCGGGGAGGTGGGCTGCTCACCGGGCTCCTGGGCTTCTTCCGGCTGGGCGGGACCCGGCCCCATCGACACTTTCACCAGGGCGTGGCGGAGGACCCGGCCGTTGAGGTGGTAACCGCGCTGCAGCTCCTCGATCACCACATCCTCGTGGTGGCTGTCACTGGGTTCGCGCATCACCGCTTCATGGAGGGTGGGGTCGAAGGGCTCCCCCTCGACGCGCATCGGGGACACCCCAAGCTGCTTGAAGACCTCCACCAGCTGGCGGTACAGCCCCTGGTAACTGCGATGGAGGGTCTGGGCCTCCTCATGCTGGGGGGTCAGCTGCTGGCGGGCTCGGTCGAAGTTGTCGAGCACCGGCAGGATCTCGCTCAGGTTCGCGCAGGTGATCTGCAGCCGAAGATCCTCGTTGTCCCGGCTCTGCCGCTTGCGGAAATTGTCGAAGTCGGCCGCCAGCCGCATGTACTGGCCGTTGAGGGTCTCATGCTGGGCCCGCAGGGCTTCGAGCTCGGCTTCGAGCTGGGAGACCCGATCCGGAGCCGCCTCAGCCGCTGGGGGTTGGGAACGGGGGGTCGCTGCAGGGTCGTCCGAGGCGTCAGCCGCCGCCGTGGTCACCGGGGCGTCGACCGGAGTCTGCAGATCCTCACCGGGGCTGGTCTCGGATCCCATCGCAGGTTCACCGCTCATGAGTGACAAGTTGGAACTTTGGATCTAAACATGTTGGGACTTCACTCCCATCCCCCACAACGGCGGAAGCCCGCACCTCGGGACTATGACCCTCACCACCTCCAGACCGGTCCCCGATGCGGTCAGCCGAGAGCAGCAGCGGCTGGAACTCGAACTGCTGCTCGGCCATCCCGTGCTGGGCAGGAAAGAGCTGAAACCCAACCGGCTGCAGAACCCCGGGCTCTCCATGGCGCGGTGGCGGGAAATCGGCGCCTGTCCCGTCGCTGAAGTGGACGGCCGTCTGCGGGTCGCGGTGCCCAGCAACTGGGAGGCGGAACAGCGGGACGCGGTGGTGAGAGAACTCCAGGCCGTGGGCCGCGGCTGCGAGCTGGTGGTCGCCCTGGCCGCGGACATCGTCGCAGCGCTGGACCCGTCGGCCGCTGCCAGCGAAGACCCTGAGGCGGCACTTCTGGACCCGGCTGCGGACGGACAGAACCCTTCCCCGTCAACCGAGGCCGACAACCCCTTCAAGATCCGCTCCCTCACCAAGGATCTGAACATCCCCACCGCCGTGGGGCAGCTCCAGGAGGTCAAGGACCTCGAGGACCTCGAGATCAGCGAAAGCGAGGCCAGCTCCAGGGCGAACGCCTCGCCGATCGTGAGCCTGGTCGACCGCCTGCTGATCGAGGCCCTCACCAGTGGGGCCAGTGACATTCACGTCGAACCCCAGGACCACACCCTGGAGATCCGGTTCCGGATCGACGGCGTTCTGCAGAAGCACTTCGAGGATCTCCCCAAGAGCCTGACGCCGGCCGTCACCTCGCGCATGAAGATCATGGCCGACCTGGACATCGCCGAGCGGCGCATGCCCCAGGACGGTCGCATCCGCCGCATGTTCCGGGGGCGCACCATGGACTTCCGGGTCAGCACCCTGCCCACCCGCAACGGTGAAAAGGTGGTGATGCGACTGCTGGACAGCGGAGCGACCCAGCTCGGCCTGGACACCCTGATCACCGACGACGCGGCCCGCCGAACCCTGCGGGAGCTCGGCGCCCGGCCCTACGGGATGATCCTGGTCACCGGGCCGACGGGGTCCGGCAAGTCCACCACCCTGTACGCGCTGCTGTCCGAGCGGAACGACACGGCCATCAACATCTCCACGGTGGAGGACCCGATCGAATACACCCTCCACGGCATCACCCAGACCCAGGTGAACCGGGACAAGGGCCTGGACTTCGCCACCGCCCTGCGGGCCTTCATGCGCCAGGACCCCGACGTGCTGTTGGTGGGGGAAACCCGCGACCTGGAGACCGCCAAGACAGCCATCGAGGCCGCCCTCACCGGTCACCTCGTGATGACCACCCTGCACTGCAATGACGCCCCCAGCGCCATCGCGCGCCTGGGCGAGATGGGCGTGGAGCCCTTCATGGTGAGCGCCTCCCTGCTGGGTATCGTCTCCCAGCGGCTGCTGCGGAGGGTCTGCCCCCGCTGCCGCATCGGCTATCACCCCTCCAGCGAAGAGCTGAGCAGTTTCGGACTGCTCACCAGCAATGAGAGCGGCGTGACCTTCTACCGCGCCAACAACGCCAACCCGGGCGGGGAAGGCAGCTGTCCTGCCTGCCATGGGACGGGCTACAAGGGTCGCGTGGGCGTCTATGAGGTGCTGCGCATGAACGACCAGATCGCCGCCGCCATTGCCAAGCACCAGACCACCGATGTGATCCGCCGTCTGGCCCTGGAAGGCGGCATGAAGACGCTGCTGGGTTACGGATTGCAGCTGGTGCGGGAAGGTCACACCACCCTGGCTGAAGTGGAGCGGATGCTCCTGACCGATTCAGGCCTCGAGAGCGAGCGTCGATCCCGGGCCCTCAGCACCTTGACCTGCAAGGGCTGCGGGGCTGGTCTGCATGACGATTGGCTGGAGTGCCCCTATTGCCTCACCGAGAGGTAGGGCCGACAATTCGCCAGCCGGGGGCCTCAGCTGATTGAGCCACGGCGTCGATCACCGGACGATTTCTCCGCCCACCCCCTGGAAACGCGACCATGGCCGTCATCATCGAAGACCTGATGAGCCAGCTCGTGGCAGATGGAGGCAGCGACCTGCACATCAGTGCCGGCCTTCCACCCTATGGCCGTTTCAATGGGCAGCTGCGACCGATCATCGATGATCGCCTGGATGAAGAATCCTGCAACAAGCTGATCTTCTCCATGCTGAACAATGCCCAGCGCAAACAGCTGGAGCAGACCTGGGAGCTGGACTGCTCCTATGGCCTCAAGGGGGTGGCGCGGTTCCGGGTCAACGTCTTCCGCCAGCGGGGCACCTATGCGGCCTGCCTCCGCGCCCTGGGGAACACGGTGCCCTCGCTCGACACCCTGGGGCTCCCGCCGATCGTCGAGGAAGTCAGCCGATCCCCGAAGGGGCTGGTGCTGGTCACCGGACCCACGGGATCGGGAAAGACCACCACCCTCGCCGCCATCCTGGACCACATCAACCAGCAGCGGGCCGAGCACATCCTCACGATCGAGGATCCCATCGAATTCACCTACCGCTCCGAGAAGAGCGTGATCCACCAGCGCCAGGTGAATGAAGATACACGCAGTTTCGCCAATGCCCTGCGGGCGGCGCTGCGGGAGGACCCCGGCGTGATTCTGGTGGGCGAGCTGCGGGACCTCGAAACCATCCAGTTGGCGATCACGGCCGCCGAAACAGGTCACCTGGTCTTCGGCACCCTGCACACCAGCTCCGCCGCCCAGACCGTGGACCGGATGGTGGATGTGTTCCCCGCCGGTCAGCAGACCCAGATCCGCGTCCAGCTGAGCACCAGCCTCGTGGCCGTGTTTGCCCAGACCCTCTGCAAGCGCCACAATCCAGCTCCAGGGGAATTTGGCCGGGTGATGGCTCAGGAAATCATGATCAACACACCGGCCATTGCCAACCTGATCCGCGAAGGCAAGACCGCCCAGCTCTACTCCCAGATTCAGATGGGGGGACAGATGGCCATGCAGACCCTGGAAAAGTCCCTGTCCGACCTCGTGATGAGCAACGAGATCCTCATGGAGGAGGCGATTGCCAAGACCACCAAACCGGATGAGCTGAAACGTCTGCTCAACCAGCTGACCTGAGGAGAGGAGCCAAGGCCATGCCAACGTTCATCGCCAACTACGTCAACAACGGCAAGGAGACCTCGGTCAACATTGACGCACCGGATGCGGTGCAGGCCAAACGCACGCTCCGCCTGCGCGGCATCCGGGTCACCGCCATCACGCCCAAGGCGGGGGGCTCGGCCACCAGCCAGAAGGCCGCCGCGGAGCTTCGCCAGAAACTCAAGTTCTCAGGTCTCACCAGCCTGTTCGAGCGCAGGCCTGGGGTTCAGGCCAAGGCCGTGTTCGCCAGCAAGCTGGCGACGCTGGTGAATGCGGGTGTGCCGATCGTGCGCAGCATCGATCTGATGGCCGCTCAACAGAAGATGCCGCTGTTCAAGCGGGCCCTGGAATCGATCAGCCTGGAGATCAACCAGGGAACAACCCTCGGCGACGCCATGCGGCGCTGGCCGAAGGTGTTCGACCGCCTGACCGTGGCGATGGTGGAAGCCGGTGAAGCGGGGGGTGTGCTGGATGAATCCCTGCGTCGGCTGGCCAAGCTTCTCGAAGACAATGCCCGGCTCCAGAACCAGATCAAGGGAGCCATGGGCTATCCCGTGGCTGTGTTCGTGATCGCCATTTCCGTTTTCCTGGGGATGACCATCTTCATCATTCCCACGTTCGCCAAGATCTTTGATGATCTGGGGGCTGACTTGCCCTGGTTCACCCAGATGATGGTTGATCTCAGCGAGCTGCTGCGATCTCCATTTTCCCTGGTCCTGGTTGCGGGTCTGGTTGTTCTTGCTATTGCTTTCATCAAGTTTTACCAGACACCCCTCGGTCGCCGCAGAATCGACGCCCTCAGCCTGAAACTTCCCGTTTTCGGTGATCTGATCCAAAAAACGGCCACAGCTCAATTCTGTCGCACATTCAGCTCCCTCACCCGCGCTGGTGTGCCCATTCTTCAGTCCCTGGAGGTCGTTCGGGAGGTCACCAGCAATTCCATCATTTCCGATGCGGTCCAGAGCAGCCGTGATGACCTGATTGCCGGCATCCCGATGAGCGTCGCCTTAGGCCGCAAGAACGTCTTCCCCGAGATGGCGATCAGCATGTTGTCGATCGGTGAAGAAACCGGCGAGATGGATTCTATGCTCTCCAAGGTTGCTGACTTCTACGAAGACGAGGTTGAAGCGGCAGTAAAAATATTAACCTCTCTGTTGGAACCTGCGATGATTGTGTTGGTGGGTGGCATGGTGGCGGCAATCCTGATCGCCATGTACCTCCCTATGTTCTCAGTATTCGAGCAAATCAAATAAATTCAGAACTTTCATTAGATTATATTTCCTGCCCGAATCGATGCCATCATCCATTGCTCGCTGATGGAAGTCTCTTCTCCGCATCCCAACCGACATCCCTGACATCATTGTCATGGCAACCATGAGGCTTGGCTTCCTGCAGCACTGGCGAGCGCCTGCCCCGCCAGCCACCCCGAACTCCAGCAGTGCTGGAAGTTGAAACCACCCGTGACGCCGTCCACATCCAGCAACTCGCCGACCAGGTAGAGATCCGGTTGAAGCCGGCTTTCCATCCGGGAGAACGTCACTTCTCCGAGCGGAATCCCCCCCGCCGTCACGAACTCCTCGCCGAATGGCCCCCTGCCGGTCACGGCATGGCGGGATTGCCGCAGCGCCCGCATCAGGGCCTGCTGCTGGCGCCGGGGCAGATCCGCCCAGCGGAGGGAGGGGTCGACCGCCTGGCTCGCCAGCAGATGGAGCCAGAGGCGTCGGCTCAGGCCCGGCCAGGGGCGGGCATTGGCCAGTTGGCGCCGGGCCTGGTCCTGGCGAGCCCGCTGGAACCAGCCCTCCAGCTCCTGCTCACTGCGTCCACCCGTCCAGTCCACCACCAGGGTGGCCCGGTAGCTCGCGGCATGCAGGGCACGGGCGGCGAAGGCCGTGAGGCGCAGGGTGGCCGGCCCACTGAGGCCCCAGTGGGTGATCAGCACCGGACCCTGCTGACGTTCCCGGCCGCCCTCCGGCAGCTCCAGAACCAGCCGGACCGGATCCATCACGACCCCCGCCAGATCCAGGAGGGGATCCCCGGCAAGGGCCAGCGTGAACAGGGACGGAACCGGCGCCACGAGGCTGTGCCCCAGGGACTGGGCCAGCCGCCGCCCACTGGGGTGGCCTCCCGTGGCCAGCACCAGCCGCTCCGCCTGCAGGGCGGTCAGGGGATGGTCCAGACCGGCGCCGCGCAGCTGCAGGGTGAATCCCCCCCCGGGGCGCACCGCCACCTGCTGCACACCCACACCCGTGTGCACCGCGACACCGGCGGCGGCCGCGGCTCGGCGCAGGGTGGCCACGACCGAGCTGGACGCATTGGAGCGCGGAAACAGGCGGCCATCGGGCTCCTCCACCAGCTCCAGCCCATGGGCCTCGAACCAGGCGACCGCATCCGCGCAGGCGAAACGGGCGAACGGACCCCGCAGCTCCTTGCTGCCTCTGGGGTAGTGACCGACCAGGGCACGGGGATCCCAGCAGGCATGGGTCACGTTGCAGCGGCCCCCGCCACTGATGCGCACCTTGTGGAGGGGCTCGGACGTGGCCTCCAGCACATGGATGTCCCGGACTCCGGCTTCGGCGGCGCTGATGGCCGCCATGAAACCGGCCGGCCCACCGCCCGCCACCAGCACGGACACCCGTTCAGGAAGCATGGGCGGGCAGCATGGGGGGATGGAGCACGCCGACTGCGCCAGCTACCGCTTCAGTGTGGCGCCGATGATGGACTACACGGATCGGCACTTCCGGGTGCTGATGCGTCAGATCACCCGTCACAGCCTGCTCTACACCGAGATGGTGGTGGCCCAGGCGCTCCACCACGCCAGCCAGGCGGCCGGCGCCGCACAGCCGGGGGGTCGGCTGGAGCGGCTGATCGGTTTTGACCCGGTGGAGAAACCGCTCGCCCTGCAGCTGGGCGGCGACGATCCCCGGCTGCTGGCTGAGGCCACCCGGCTGGCCTATGACTGGGGCTACGACGAGGTCAACCTCAATGTGGGCTGTCCGAGTGCCCGGGTGCAGAAGGGGCGCTTCGGTGCCTGTCTGATGGCCGATCCGCCGCAGGTGGCCGCCTGCGTTGCCGCCATGGCGGCCGCATCCCCCCTGCCGGTGACGGTCAAGCATCGGATCGGCATCGATGCCCAGGATTCCTACCCGGAGCTCGTCGCCTTCGTGGACACCGTGGCCGCCGCGGGAGCCCGCCGCTTCAGTGTGCATGCCCGCAAGGCCTGGCTGGACGGCCTGGACCCGAAGCAGAACCGCACGATTCCGCCGCTCCGGTACCCGCTGGTGCATCAGCTCAAGGCGGAGCGGCCGCACCTGACGATCGAGCTCAACGGCGGGCTGCAGACCCCTGACGACTGCCGGGAACACCTCGAGCGGCTCGACGGCACCATGGTGGGACGGGCGGTCTACGACCACCCGATGCGCTGGGTTGGGGTGGATCGGGACTTCCACGGCGACACCAGCCGGGCTGCGGCGGCGGCCTCCCAGGTGGTGCGGGGGTTGATCCCCTACGCCGAAGGGTGGCGAGCACGGGGTGAGCGGCTCTGGCCCCTGGCCCGCCATCTGGTGCATGTGGTGCAGGGGGTCAGTGGAGCGCGTCAGTGGCGCCAGTGCCTCACCCGCGAGGCGGGCGACCGCCAGGCCGGACCCGAGGTGCTGGAGGCCGCCGCCCGCAGGCTCGAGCAGCTCGGATGCTGAGCAGGACCACCGTGTGCTTGAGCTGCCCGGGAAGCTTGAGCTGGCCGGGATCGGCAAGGGGTGGTCCGGAACAGCCTTCAGCCCTCGGCCCCTTGATAGCCTCCGTAGCCCTCCGAGCCACCCGGTGCCCCCCCGCTGCGGCGGCGGCGGGTCCGACCCGCCTCGAAGTTGTCGGAACCGCTGCCGTAGCTGCGGTCTTCCCAGCCCCTGGCCCCCGATCCGCGGTCAGCCCCTCCGCCATAGCCACCGGCTCCGGCTCCGCCAGCCCCGTAGCCGCCATAGCCGCCACCAGATCCGCCGCCGCCGTAGCCGCCCCGACGCGGACCACCGCCACCACCACCACCACCGCCGCCGCCACGGGGCTCGGCCTTGTTGATGCGCAGGGGCCGCCCCATCAGCTCGGCGCCCTGCAGGGCATCGATGGCCCGGGATTCCATCTCGGCATCGGCCATCTCAACGAAGGCGAAGCCCCTTTTGCGACCCGTATCGCGCTCGAGGGGTAGAGAACAGTTGACCACTTCACCAAACGGTGCAAACAATTCCGCCACGTCCTCCTGCTCAGCGCGGAAGGGCAGATTGCCAACAAAAATGCTCACGAACCCGGGGTAGGCACTCAGGCCTCTAACCCTCCCAGCCTAGGCCGACCCGCGCTCTCCGCCCTCAGGCGTCAAGCCTTGTGCGCACGCGCTGCAGCTGGGCGGCCACCTGGTCGAACCCCGTACCACCCTCGCTGCGCCGGGCCGCCACCACCTGGCGCGGCTGGATCGCCGCATGGATGTCGGCGTCGAAGGCAGGGTGCAGCTCCTGCCAGCGATCCAGCGGGAGATCCCGCAGCAGAACCCCCTCCTGCAGACAGCGTTTCACCAGGCCACCCACCAGCTGGTAGGCCTCCCGGAAGGGCACACCGCGGGCCACGAGGTAGTCGGCCACATCGGTGGCATTGGAGAAATCCGAGGCCACGGCCGCCTCCAGGCGCTCCGGGCGGAACTGGAGGCCTTCCTCGAACAGGATGGCCATGGCCTCAAGGCAGCCGTGCACCGTGGCCACCCCGTCGAAGAGGGCTTCCTTGTCTTCCTGAAAGTCCTTGTTGTAGGCCAGCGGAAGCCCCTTGATCATGGTGAGCAACCCCATCAGGTGGCCGAACACCCGGCCGCTCTTGCCCCGCACCAGTTCGGGCACATCGGGATTCTTCTTCTGGGGCATCAGGCTGCTGCCCGTGGCGCAGCGATCGGTGAGAGCGACGAAGCCGAACTCCTCGCTCGCCCACAGGATCACCTCCTCGCTGAGGCGGCTCAGGTGGACAAGCACCAGCGAAGCCGCTGCCATGAATTCCACAGCGAAGTCCCGATCACTGACGGCGTCGAGACTGTTGGCGTAGAGCGCCTCGAAGCCCAGCTCCGCGGCCGTCTGACGGCGGTCGATGGGAACGGGGGTGCCGGCCAGGGCGGCGGCACCGAGGGGGCAGATGTTGACCCGACCACGCACATCCGCCAACCGGGCGCGATCCCGTTCCGCCATCTCGATGTAGGCGAGCAGGTGATGGGCCAGGCAGACCGGCTGGGCCCGCTGCAGATGGGTGTAACCGGGAATCAGGGTGTCGGCGTGGCGCTCGGCCTGCTCCAGCAGGGCCCGCTCCAGCCGCAGCAGGGCCGCATCGATCTGATCGATCTGCTGGCGCAGCCACAGGCGCAGATCGGTGCCCACCTGGTCATTGCGGGAGCGACCGGTGTGGAGCTTCTTGCCGAGGGGTCCCAGGAGTTCAATCAGCCGACGTTCCACGGCGAAGTGCACGTCCTCGGCCTCGAGACCAGGGCGGAACTGACCGGCGGCGGCCTCCTGCCGCACCGTCTCGAGCCCCTCGATCAGCCGCGCGGATTCGTCCTGGCTGATCACGCCGCAGCGGCCGAGCATGCGGGCATGGGCGATGGACCCGTCGAGATCCTGCTGGAGCAGAAGGATGTCAAAGCCGATCGAGGCGTTGAACCGCTCGATCGCCGGGTGCAGGCCCTGCTCGAAGCGGTTGCTCCAGCCGCCGGCCTCACCCCCGGTGACACCAGGCTGGGGAGAGGGGGAGGAAGCGGCGGCCATTGCGGCGGAAGCGGGGCTGCCGTTCAGCTTGCCACTCAGCTTCGAGGCCTCGGAATCCGGGG
>NZ_JBKKKY020000060.1:0-15552 GCF_046613545.2 Aphanothece microscopica RSMan92
TCGCCCTGGCCGGCCAGCGCTCGAAGCGGATGCCCCGCCGGCCCAGCTCCGCACCGATCGTGGGCCCGTCGTGGCTGCGCAGGACAGGCTGGGGTTCAGCCGCCGGGGTGGCAGGGTGCCGGTAGATGGCTAACAGCGTCATGGCCTCCGCGCCGCAGGAGAGCAGCCTAGAAAACCCAGCGCCGGGTCTCGTCCTGGTGGGCGTCGGCCCCGGGGATCCCGAACTGCTCACGGTGGCGGCCGTGCGGGCGATCGAAGCTGCCGCGGTGGTGGCCTATCCGGTGGCCCGGGAAGGAGCCACGGGGATGGCGGCCGCGATCGCCGCCCCCTGGATCGCCCCCCACCAGCGGCGTCTGCCGCTGGTGTTCCCGATGGTGGCGGAGGCAGAGCCGCGGCTTGCCGCCTGGCAGGCCGCCGCGGAGGCCCTGGCCGCTGAGGTGGCCGCTGGTCAGGCGGTGGTGCTGCTCTGCGAGGGGGATGTGTCGCTGTTCGCCAGCAGTTCCTACGTGCTGCTGGCCCTGCGCCAGCGCCACCCGGCCTGTCCGGTGCGGCTGGTGCCCGGTGTGGCGGCCGTCTGCGCGGCGGCGGCGGCGGCCTCCGGGGCCGGGATGCCCTGGCCGCTGGCGCTGCAGAGCGAGGGCCTCTGGATCCGCCCCACGCCCGAGGCTCCGGCCGGCCTGGAGGCCCTGCTCGCCTGCGCCGCCGCCGAGGGTTCGGTGCTCGCGCTGCTCAAGCTGGGACATCGCTGGAGCTGGGTGCGGGAGCTGCTGGCGGCGCGGGGGCTGCTCGAGGCGGCCCTGTTCGCCCGGCGGGTGGGCTGGCCCGATCAGCTGGTGGCCCCGGCTGCGGCGGTGCCGGCCGGCGAGCAGACCTACTTCTCGCTGCTGCTGATCCGCCAGGGCCGGCCGTCGGTGTTGCCGTAGGCCCGCTCCAGCAGCGCGAGCGCCTCCCCCGGCGTCGGGGCCCGCATCAGGGCATGGCGCAGCTGGGACGCGCCGGGGAAGCCCTGGCATGTCCAGCCCATGTGCTTGCGGGCGATCAGCAGGCCGTGGTCGCCCTTGGCCGCCACCAGGGCCTGGAGCTGCTCCGCGGCCAGGGCGATCCGCTCGGTCGCTCCGGGGGAGGGGGGCACGGGGCGCCCGCCCAGGGCCGCGTCGATCTGACCCACCAGCCAGGGGGCGCCCATGGTGCCGCGGCCCACCATCACCCCATCGGCGCCGGTGTGGGCCAGGCAGCGCAGGGCGTCGTCGGGGCCGTTCACATCGCCGTTGGCGATCACCGGGATCGTCAGGGCCCGCTTCACGGCGGCGATGGTGTCCCAGTCGGCCCGGCCCCGGAACCCCTGCTCGCGGGTGCGGCCGTGCAGGGTGAGCAGCTGGGCGCCGGCGGCCTCCAGCCGGCGGCACCAGGCCACGGCGGTGGCCTGAAGATCCCGGTTGCCCTCCCCGCCGCCCTGTCCGCCGCCCTGACCGCCGCACCAGCCCAGGCGGGTCTTCACCGTGACCGGAAGGCTCACGGCCGCCGCCACCGCCTCCACGATGCGGCCGGCCAGATCGGGGTCGCGGATCAGGCCGCTGCCGCCGCCCTTGCGGGCGATCTTCTTCACCGGGCAGCCCATGTTGATGTCGATCAGGAAGGCGCCGGCGGCCTCGGCGCGGCGGGCGGCGTCGGCCATGGCGGCGGGGCGGTGGTCGAACAGCTGCACGCCGATCGGCCCGCTCTCGCTGCCCAGCTCCTCCACCTTCTGCAGGCCGTGGCCCAGCTCCAGGCTGGTGGCGTTCACCATCTCGGTGAACAGCAGGGCATCGGGGGCCCAGCGCCGCACCAGGCCCCGGAAGATGCGGTCGCTCACCCCCGCCAGCGGCGACTGGAGCACGCGGCACCGCAGTGAACGCGGTGTGCCGTTGCCGGACAGCTCGATGCAGGGGGTCAGCATGGATCCATTCTCGTCGTGGACTCCAGGCCCGCCCCACCCGATGGAAGCCGCCCCCGCCCCCGCACCCTGGCCCCTCAGCCGTGCCCTGCTGGAGGCGGTGCTGGCCGATCGCGTCAGCGACCGTTTCGTGTGTGAGCTGATCTGGCCGCGCCTGGGCTATGGGCCGGACGGCGCCGGCACCTGGAGCGCCGGCCCGGCCACGGATGCCGCCTGGCGGGAGTCCTTCCCGACCGAACCGCAGGTCATCGCCGAACGCCCGGCCAGCGTGCGGCTCACCCGCTCGATCGCCCGCGAGCACAAGCAGCTGCTGAAGGAGCAGCTCGGCTTCGGCGGCTACCGCATCGGCGAGCTCTACCCACGCCGCACCCGCCGTGCCACTGCCGTGAACTGGTTGCTGGCCGACCTGGCCCGGCGGGGCGAACCGTTGCCGGCCACGGGCCCCCTGCCGCCGCTGCTGGCCGCACCCGCCGATCCGGTCGCCGGTCACCCCGGTGACCGGCCGATCGCCTGAAGGCCTCTCTGTAGGGTCAGGACACGACAGTCGTTGCGATAAGACGTTTGGCCTTACCGGTCGTCGCCATCATCGGCCGCCCCAACGTGGGCAAATCCACCCTGGTCAATCGTCTGTGCCGCAGCCGCGAGGCGATCGTGCACGACGAGCCCGGCGTGACCCGCGACCGCACCTACCAGGAGGGCTTCTGGGGCGATCGCACCTTCCGGGTGGTGGACACCGGCGGCCTGGTGTTCGACGACGACAGTGAATTCCTGCCGGAGATCCGCGAGCAGGCCAACCTCGCCCTGGCCGAGGCCTCGGTGGCCCTGGTGATCGTGGACGGCCAGCAGGGCTGCACCGCCGCCGACGAGGCGATCGCCACCTGGCTGCGCGGCCAGAACGTGCCGGTGCTGCTGGCGGTGAACAAGTGCGAGTCCCCCGAGGCGGGGCTGGCCATGGCGGCGGAGTTCTGGGGGCTGGGGCTGGGGGAGCCCCATCCGATCTCGGCCATCCACGGCGCCGGCACCGGCGATCTGCTCGATGAGGTGATCAGCCATCTGCCGCCCAGCCAGGAGGAGGAGGGGGAGGAGCCGATCCAGCTGGCGATCATCGGCCGCCCCAACGTGGGCAAGTCGAGCCTGCTCAACGCCATCTGCGGCGAGAATCGGGCGATCGTGAGCCCGATCCGCGGCACCACCCGCGACACGATCGACACCACGATCGAGCGCGAGGGCCAGACCTGGAAGATCCTCGACACCGCCGGCATCCGCCGCCGCCGCTCGGTGAACTACGGCCCGGAATACTTCGGCATCAACCGCAGCTTCAAGGCGATCGAGCGCAGCGACGTGTGCGTGCTGGTGATCGATGCCCTCGACGGCGTCACGGAGCAGGATCAGCGGCTGGCCGGCCGCATCGAGGAGGACGGGCGCGCCTGTGTGGTGGTGGTGAACAAATGGGATGCCATCGAGAAGGACAGCCACACCATGCCGGCCATGGAGCGGGAGCTGCGCGCCAAGCTCTACTTCCTCGACTGGGCCCCGATGCTGTTCACCTCGGCCCTGAGCGGTCAGCGCGTGCAGGCGATCTTCCCGCTCGCCCTGCTGGCGGTGGAGCAGCACCGCCGCCGGGTCACCACCTCGGTGGTGAACGAGGTGCTCACCGAGGCCCTCAGCTGGCGCACCCCGCCCACCAGCCGAGGCGGCCGCCAGGGCCGCCTGTACTACGGCACCCAGGTGGCGGTGCGTCCCCCCAGTTTCACCCTGTTCGTGAATGATCCCAAGCTCTTCGGCGACACCTACCGGCGCTACGTGGAGCGCCAGATCCGCGAGGGTCTTGGGTTCGAGGGCACGCCGATCAAGCTCTTCTGGCGTGGCAAGCAGCAGCGCGATGCCGAGCGGGACCTCACCCGCCAGCAGAATCGCAGCCGCTGAGGCGAGGGCCTGATGCCGCGGCTCTGCACCGGCACGTACCCCGGAGGCCGCTGACGTGGATGTGCTGCGCCAGATGCCGATCGGCCAGTTCGTGGCCGCTGACCCCGAGGGGGCGGCCGGCGGGCGGAGCAGCTGGCTGCGGGGGCTGGATCCGCGGCTCAAGCTCGCCTGGACCGTGGTCTTCCTGGTGACCCCGATTCTGGCCGGGCCGATCTGGCGGCTGTCGCTGGTGGGTCTGCTGCTGGGGATCACCGCCGTCAGCGGTCTGCCCTGGCGGCTGTGGCGCCGCAGCCTTCCGGTGCTGCTCGCCCTGGCCCTGCTGGTGGGGGGGCTGGCGGCCTTCCTGCCGGCGGGCGATGGGCCCAGGGCTCCGCTGCAGCGCCCCCCCGCCGAGGTGCGGCTGCAGGGGGGCTCCCCCCTGGACCCTCCCGCCGAACGGGCCGGCCTGGCCTGGCGGGTCGTCGCCTGGGGGCCGCTGCAGCTGGGCCCCGTCGCGCTCGGCCCGATGGTGATCAGCCGCCGCTCCGCCGAACTCGGCCTCAACGGCGCCACCCTGCTGTTCACCCTGGTGCACAGCGCCAACCTGCTGCTGCTGAGCACCCCACCGGAGGAGCTGGTGTGGTCGCTGAGCTGGCTGCTGGCTCCCCTGGCCCGGCTGGGCTGGCCGGTGGAGCGGCTCGGCTTCACCCTGCTGCTCGCGTTGCGGTTCCTGCCGCTGGTTCAGGAGGAGCTGCAGAATCTGCTGCGGGCGGTCGCCACCCGGGCGGTGAACCTGCGCAGCCTGGGCTGGCGGGCTTCGCTGGGGCTTGTGCTGGTGCTGGGGGAGCGGCTGCTGGCCAATCTGCTGCTGCGGGCGGAGCAGGGGGCCGAGGCGCTGCTGGCGCGCGGCGGGACCTGGCTTCCACCCGACCAGTTGCACCGACTGCCCCCCCCCCGCTGGCTCAGCAATGGGGTGGCGGGTGTGGGGTTGGTGATCGTGTTGGGTCTCCGTTGGAAAGTCGGTGCCCTTTAATACTGCGCAGATCCCAGGGCTGAGTGACCAGCGAGCGCTACCTCAACCATCCCACCTTCGGGATGCTCTACCGGGTCGCTCCTGTGGCCGACGGTCGGGACCTCTACGCCACGCTGTATGCCCAGCGCATCTTCTTCGTGGTGACCCTGCAGCCCCGGGGAGCCAGCTTCGAGGTGGTCCCGCTGATGGATGCCCGCCACTACGCCGAGCAGAATCTGGCCCGCGTGCGGCGGGACGGGCCGGAGGCCCATGCCCAATGGCGACAGCTGTTTGACCAGACCTTCATCTGATCCCAGCGCGGCGGCTGATCCCGGCACGGCGGCCCCCACCATCGCCACCCGGCTGGCGGCGATCCGCAGCCAGCTGCCTTCAACCTGCAGGCTGCTGGCGGTGAGCAAGGGCCAGCCCACAGCCGCCCTGCGGGCCGCGGTGGCGGCGGGTCAGCGCAGTTTCGGGGAGAGTCGGCTGCAGGAGGCGGCAGCCAAGCAGGACGACCTGGCCGACCTGGCTCCCCTCGACTGGCACTTCATCGGCCGGCTGCAGGCGAACAAGGCCCGGGGGGTGCTGCGGCGCTTCGACACCATCCACTCGGTGGACAGCCTGGCCCTGGCCGAGCGGCTGGCCCGGATCGCCGCCGAGGAGGGCCTGAGCCCGGCGGTGCTGATGCAGGTGAAGCTGCGGCCGGATCCGACCAAGACCGGGCTGGAGCCGGAGGCGCTGCGGGCCTGCTGGGAGAGGCTCTCCGGCCTGGCGCCTCTGCGGCTGGTGGGGCTGATGACCATGGCGCCCCTGGGGCTGGAGCCGGACGCGCGCAGGGCGCTGTTCGCCGACTGTGACGCCCTGGCCGCCGAGCTGGGGTTGCCCGAGCGGTCGATGGGGATGAGCGGTGACTGGCCCGAGGCCGTGGCCGCCGGCAGCACCTGGGTGCGGATCGGCAGTGCCCTGTTTGGTGACCGGCCGTCCCAGAATCTTGCGATCCCTGACGTGGGACGCTATTCAGGATGAAAGCATCCTCCGAGGTTCGCTCCGTGTCGTTGTTCTCCCGCCTTCGTGCCGTCGTCTCCGGCGATGACTACCTCGATGGCGACTACGACGAGGACCTCGACTACGACGGTGGCGATCTCCCCGAGAGCGCCACGCCCCACAGGCCCAGTGCCTCGAGTGCCCTGGCGCTGACCTCGGATTTCGCCATCGACGATCCCTTCGCCGGCACCAATGTGATCGGCATGCCCGGGCTCACCCCCTCGGCGGCGGAGGTGACGCTGATGGAGCCCCGCAGCTTCGATGAGATGCCCCGGGCGATCCAGGCCCTGCGGGAGCGCAAGACCGTGATCCTCAACCTCACGATGATGGAGCCGGATCAGGCCCAGCGCGCCGTGGATTTCGTGGCCGGGGGGACCTTCGCCATCGACGGCCACCAGGAGCGCGTCGGGGAGAGCATCTTCCTGTTCGCTCCGAGCTGTGTGACGGTCACCACCGCCTCCAGTGACGAGGTCTCCTCCCCCACCACCGTGGCCCGGGACCTGCCCCATGAGCAGGAAGCGGCCCCCAGCCCTGCCTGGGGCCGCCAGGAGACCGCGATCTGAGCGGCGCTGAGGAGCTGGTGCCGCTGTGACCGGTTCCGCTTCAGGGTCGCGGCTGGGGGTGGTCGGCCTCGGCCGCATGGCCCTGGCCCTGCTGCTGCCCCTGATCGAGGCTGGGCTGGTGCCGTCGGCGGGGGTGTCGGCCGTGGTGGCAAGCCGGGCCTCGGCCGAGCGGCTCGCCCAGGCCCATGGGCTGCAGGTGGGCACGGATCCGGCGACGGCCTGGGCGGCCCCGGTGGTGCTGCTGGCCGTCAAGCCCCAGCAGCTCGAGGCCGCCGCCGCGGCCGCCCCGGCCGGAGGCTCCGGTCTGTTGATCTCCGTGCTGGCGGGGGTGACCCTCGAGCGGCTGCAGGGGCTCTTCCCTGGCTGGCGCTGCGTCCGGGCGGTGCCGAACACCCCCTCTTTAGTGCGCTGTGGCCTGACCGGCCTGGCCCTGGCGCCGGACGTCAGGACCGAGGAGGGCGCCTGGGTGCGGCGCCTGTTCGACCAGGTGGGGGAGGTCCATGAACTGCCGGAAACCCAGCTGGACGCCTTCCTGGCGCTCACCTCCTCCGGTCCGGGTTTCGTGGCCCTGCTGGCGGAAGCGCTGGCCGATGGCGCCGTGGCGGCGGGTCTGCCCCGCCAGCTGGCCCATCACCTGACCCATCGCACCCTGGCCGGCACGGCGGCCCTGCTCGAGGCGAAGGCGCTGCATCCGGGCCAGCTCAAGGACATGGTGAGCTCGCCGGCCGGCACCACGATGGCCGGCCTGCGCCAGCTGGAGCGTGCCGGGGTGCGTTCGGCCCTGATCGAGGCGGTCGTGGCCGCTGCCGAGCGCAGCCGCGAACTGGCCTGAGCAAGCCCCCCTGAGCCCCCTAGCGAGGGCTGGTCCCATCGAGGCCGGTTCCCTCCTCGCCGGCCGGGCGATCCTGACGCTTCTCCCCCAGGCGTGGTTCGGTGCCGGCCAGCAGGCGGCCGAGGTTGCTGCGATGGCGCCAGATCACCAGGAGGCTGGTGAGCAGCGCCAGCACCAGGTAGGGCCAGCGCAGCCCCATCGCCTGCTGCTGGAACCACCCCAGCATCAGCAGGGGCAGGGCCACGGCCGCCACCACGCTGGAGAACGAGACGATCCGGCTGAGGCTCAGCACCGCCAGGAAGATGCCGAAGCAGGCCAGACCCACGGGCCAGGTCAGACCGAGCAGCATCCCCAGCGCCGTGGCCACCGCCTTGCCACCCCGCCAGCCCAGCCACACCGGCCAGATGTGGCCCGCCAGGGCCGCCAGGCCCGTCGCCACCACCACGCTGTCGATCATCCAGCCGTCGGGGCCCAGGGGGGCGCCCAGGGGTTCCAGCAGCAGCTTGGCCAGCACCACGGCGGCGGTGCCCTTCAGCACGTCGACCAGGAAGACGACCAGGGCCGCTCCCTTCCCCACCACCCGCAGCACGTTGGTGGCGCCGGTGGAGCCCGAGCCCTCGCGGCGGATGTCCAGGCCCTTCAGCCAGCGGCCGGCCAGGTAACCGCTGGGAATGGAACCGAGCAGGTAACCCGCGAGCAGCAGCGGCAGGGTGAGCGGATCGGGCATGGTGGCGGGGTGGCGGAGGGGGACGCCGGCGGGGGCGTCAGTCGAGCGCGTCAGTAGAGCTCGTCGTCGGTGACCAGCTCGCCAGGCCCCGGGGCGAAGGCGAGCCAGAGCGGGAACTGCAGGATCGGGATGTCCACCACCTGCTCGGCGGCATCTATCACGATGAAGGGCAGCTCGCCACGCTCCTCCAGGCGGTCGGCCCGCTCGATCAGCGCGTCGGGGCGTTCAAACAGCACGATGCCGCTGGTGGGGCCGAAGTCCTCGCGGTCAAGGCCGAGGCAGTCCTGCAGGCCGCGGCGCCATTCCCCCAGCCGTTCCGGCTGGCCGGCCAGCACCAGCGTCTGGAAGCGGTCGCCATAGAGCTCCCCGAGGATGGCGATGGCCCCGGCGGTCATCAGGGCGTTGCGGCTGCGGCTGCCGCTGCTGGGCTGGGCGCCCCGTCCGCCCTGGTCGAGGAACCAGTTCTCCAGACTGAGCGCTCCCTCTGGTTCCAGCGTGCGGCGCAGTTTCCAGGGGTCGGCGTAGAAATCGGGCTGGCCCTGGAACGCCGTCAGCTGCTCGCGGATCAGGGACGCATCCGCACCGAACTGCCCCGCTGCCGGCACCACCGGCGGCGGCACGGACTCCGCTTCGGCAGCGCGGGCGGTGTCGAGCACGGAGGGTTGCACCAGCACCTGCTGGGGCACCAGCTCCACCTGCTCGGCCGCCACGGCGAGATCCTGCAGCGCCCCCACCAGGTAATCCTGAAACCCCTTCAGTCGCCGGGCCACGGCGTCGGCCTGGCCCGAGAAACTGCTGCTGATCTCGCGGCTGATCTGCTCGCGGCGGGCCTCGAGTTCACGGATCTCCTGGGTCAGCGCGTCGCGGCGCTGGCCCAGCTCCTGCAGGGCCAGTTCCTGCCAGGCCGGCATGGGCTCGGTCGCCTCAGCGGCAACCACGGGGGCCGGTGTGGGGGTGGGCTCGGCGGTCGGCTCGTCAGGCATCGGGCGCGGTGAGGTGACGCAGGTGCTGGTCCAGCTGGTGACGGAGGGTGGTGGCATCGAACAGCACCGGCAGCAGGTGGATGCTGCGCTGTTCACGGAAATAGAAGAGCACCGGCAGGCCAGGCCAGAACAGTTTCCATCCCAGCCAGGCGCTGTAGGGGAAGCGGCGCAGCTCCGTGGCCTGTCGCCACACCACCAGCCCGTCGGCCGTGAACTCCAGCCGCAGCAGCGCGGTCTGGAGGGCCAGGAACAGGCCGATCAGGCCCAGGCCCAGGGCCAGCCAGGGGGCACCTCCCCAGACGGGGAGCAGGCCCAGGCAGGCCAGAGCCAGCACCAGGGTGCCCAGCGCCACGCCGTAGTGGGGCGTGAGGCGCACGCCCGCAGCATCGGAGGGGGGTGTCATCGGGTCCATCAACCGAACAGCACTTTGGTCAGGAGGGCGTCCATCAGGGCCACCGTCACCAGGATCATCACCACGGCGCCGGTGGTGCTGGTGCCCACCTCCTTCGGGCCGCCGCGGGTGGTGAGGCCCCAGCCGCAGGCCAGCACGGCGATCTGCAGACCGAACACCAGCGCCTTGATCAGCATGAAGGGCACGTCCTCGGGGTCCATCCAGGTCCGCACCGAGGTCCAGAACACGCTGGGGGGGATGTTGTACAGCCAGGTGCTGCTCACCTGGCCCGACCAGATCCCCACCGCGAAGAACAGCAGGCACTGAACCGGTGCCATCACCACCATGGCCAGCACCCGGGGCACCACCAGGTACTCCACCGGATCGGTGCGCAGCATGGTGATGGCGTCGATCTGTTCGGTCACCTTCATGGTGCCCAGCTGGGCTGCATAGGCGGTGGCCACCTTGCCGGTGAGCAGCGTGGCCGTGAGCAGGGGGGCGATCTCGCGGGCCAGGCCCAGGGCCAGCAGCCCCCCGACGGCGGCGTTGGCGCCCTGCTTGGAGAGCTCCTCCACCACCTGGATGTTGAACACGGTGCCGGCGGCGAGGGCCGTGATCAGCACGATCAGAAAGCTGGCGGGGCCCGCTTCCAGCAGCTCCTGCATGAGGTCGTTCAGGCCGATCCGCCCCCGGACGATGGCGCTCACGGCCTGGCCACCGATCATGCAGCTGGCACCGAGCCGCCGGATGCAGCGGGGGGTTTTCAGGGGCAGTCGGTTCAGCCTCGAGAGGACGCTCATGGCTGCTGCACCCTGCGGATGGGCCAGCGTCGCATCACCACCAGCCCGAGCACGACCAGCAGGGCCGGGATCAACCCCATGCACAGCCGGATCGTCACCAGCGCACTGGCGGGCTGGGCCGCGTTGGGCAGGGCTTCGCTGTAGCCGCTTGCGGTGAGCAGGACGCCGAGCAGGGTGATGACCAGACTGATGCAGACCTTCTGGGCCAGCACCATCCAGGCGCTGTACTGGCCAGCGGGTTTTTCCGGATCGGCATCGATGGCATCGGGCAGGAGCGACCAGGGAATCAGATAGGCCGTGGAGGCGCCGATGCCGGCGATCACGATGGTGCCGAGCAGCAGCAGCAACCGGATGGCATTCCCCGGCCAGGCGAAGGCCCCGAGCGTGTTGTCCAGGGGCTGGAGCAGCATCACGACCAGGCAGGAGGCGATCCAGAGACCGCCGCCATAGCGCAGGGCGGCCAGGCGGCCGCTGCGGTGGGACACCGCGGTCCACAGCCAGAGGCCCCCCAGTGAACTCACCAGGAACGGCAGCAGGATCAACTTGCTGAGGCTTTCGGGCACCTCCATGACGACAGGGAGGAAGAACAGCGACACGGCCTGCATCAGCTGCAGGGAGCACCAGAGCAGCAGATAGAGGCCGAGCACCATGCCGAAGCGCCCGTTGCGCAGCACCCGGCGCAGCAGCCGCCGCGTGGTGCCCGTCGACCGTTCGGGCCGCTGGCAGTGCCGGGCGGCGGGCACCAGTCCCCAGCCGCAGAGGAGTGCGGAGGCGGTGATGATCAGCCCGGCCATGAGACCCACCGGCAGGTAGCTGCCGGCGTCACTGAGGTCGCGCACCAGGACGCCGGCGAGCAGGGCGGCCGTCACCGTGGCGAGGATCGATCCGGTGAAGCGGGCGGTGTTCAGGCGCGTGCGGAGCGAGACGTCGGTGCTGAGCTCCGCCGCGAGGGCCGTGTAGGGGAGATTGACGCAGGTGTAGAGGCTGTTCGCCACCACCGAGATCAGCAGGAAGATGGCGAACTTGGTCCAGATGCTCTGCCAGGGGGGCAGCCACCACATCGCGGCCATGGCCGCCCCGAGCGGTGCGGCGCTCCAGAGGATCCAGGGAATCCGGGGCCCCCAGGGGCTGCTGGTCTTGTCGCTCAGCCAGCCCACGATCGGGTCGTTGATGGCATCCCAGAGCCGTCCCAGCCCGTAGGCCAGGCCGGCCAGCCAGGGGGGCAGACCGGCGGCGACATAGAACCGCAGCAGGTAGAAACCGATCAGCGAGGCCCCCATCCCCGTACCCACATCGCCCAGGCCGTAGGCCCAGAGCAGCCGTTGCCGGGCCTGGCCGCGCAGGTCTGCGGCATCACGGGTGGCCGCGCCGGCGGGAGGCGCGTCGCTTGCGGTGGGCGCCAAGGCGGCTCGGGGAGAGGGTTTCGGACGCAGGCCATAATGACGGAGCCCGAAAGGGTGTGTGAGTACATCTGTACTGCCGCGGGCGTAGTTTAGTGGTAAAACCTCAGCCTTCCAAGCTGATGATGCGGGTTCGATTCCCGCCGCCCGCTTGCCTTGAGCGCTCCACCTGACCTGATCACCGGCTTGCCTTGGGTGACCTGAGCTCCCTTTGGCGTGACCACATGGTCGCCGCCGTGCCGCTCAGCTCAGCAGTTCGCCCCCAGCGGCCCGCTGGATCGCCACGATCCCGGGCCGTGGCGGCCGTCCCGGAACCCCGGAGGGCCAGTTGGAGCCCTGCGGCACCAGGCGCTCCTGCGTGAAGGGGGTGCCGCTGCGGTCCACCAGTGGGATGCGCTGGCTGTCGCCGGCCTTGGCCGCCCGGGTGCCGTTCACCTCGCCGGGATGCTGGACGGCCAGGAACAGCGTGTGCTGCGGGTCGTCGAAACACGGGCCGGTGAGCTCGCACTCCATGGGACCGGTGGCGAAGCAGAGGGCCTGGCCGCGGGCTGGCCCGGCCTTGGGCAGCACCCAGCAGCTGTTGTTGCCGAAGGGATCGCCGGGCGCCGGCCGGGAGGAGCGGTCGGTCACGATCCACACGTTGCCGGAGCGGTCCACCTCCAGGTTGTCGGGGTTGGCGAAGCCCAGGCCCCCCTCCCAGGGGGCGCCGCCCACGGCCACCATCCGCCAGCCGAAGCTGCCGCTTTCAGGACTGGCGTCGCTGAGGCGCATCACCCATCCGTGGGGCCAGCTGGATTCCCCAGCCGGTCCGGAGAAGATGGCGGGGTCGGCCCGGCCTTCCTTCTCTTCGCCGCCCCCGGCCGTGAAGGCGATCAGCAGGTCGCCCGTGCTGGGGTCGATCACAGTGTCTTCCGGGCGGGCGGTGGCGGTGGCGCCTGCGGCGTTGGCGGCCAGATGGGCATCGATCAGGATCGCGCCGAGCCGGGCTTCCGCTTCGCCCGGATAGAGGGCCGCCAGGGTGGCGAACCGCTCGCGGTACTCGGCCACCTCCGCATCGCTGCCCAGCGCGATGGCGCCGGGCCGGCTGCGGTCGTGGTGGGGCACCAGGGTGGGCTGGCTCAGTCCCCAGCGCCGGTAGTGGCTGGGCCGCTGCGGGTCCAGGCGGGTGCCTGGCAGCAGCGGGATCCAGCGGCCGCGGCCATCGGGGCTGAAGCGGGCCACCTCCAGGCGTCCCTGCGTGAACAGGGCGGAGTTGGATGAATCCCCGGGATCCTCGATCCGGCCGGCGCTCACGTAGCGGTAGAGGTGGCCGCCGTGCCGGTCGCAGCCGGAGTACACCACCAGGGGCTGGCCGGCCTCGGCCTTCACGGCCACCGCCTCATGGCGGAAGCGCCCCAGGGCCGTGTGCTTCACCGGTGGCCGCCGGGGCCGGCGCGGATCCACCTCCACGATCCAGCCGTACTTGTTGCCCGCCAGGCCGAAGGGATTGCCCAGGCCACGCAGCCGCCGGCCATCCCACCGGAAGGGCAGCCGGGAGGGGGCTGGGGAAGAGCCGTCGGCGAACACCTCCTCGCACACCTCGTTCTGGACGTTCTCTTCGGCGCTCAGCACCGTGCCCCAAGGGGTGGTGCCGCCGGCACAGTTGGCGAAGGTGCCGATGATCCGATCGCCGAGGCCGTCGTCGTGGCCGAGCCGCTGTGGCGCCCGGAACACGGCGGCCGCCGGTCCGCTGGCCCGCAGCAGCTGGGCGGGATCCTCCAGGCCGCTCAACCCGGTGATGCGGCGATCGAAGCGCCCGGGCTGCCGCTGCCAGCGGCCCTCGGCCCCGCGCCGCAGCCCGGCCACGCCGATGCCCAGATCCTCCAGGGCCGCGGCGGCCACCGCCCGCACCATGGCCAGCAGGGGATCACGGCCCTTCAGGGCCGTGGCGTCCACCCGGCCATCCCGATCGGCCAGGGCGACCCGCAGCGGCTCCAGGGGCAGGGCCAGGCCGCGGGCCTCGCCCAGGCCCTCGGCCCAGGGCCGCGCGCTGATGTACTCGAAGTTGACCGTGAGCAGGGCCTCGTCCGGCGCCAGCGCCAGGAAGGCCAGGTGATCGTTGTTGTAGCCGAACGTGCCGGTGCCGAGGGGATCGCCCCACACCGCCAGGAGGTCGGCCCGGTATCCCTCGGGCACCACCAGCCGGTCCACCAGGCTCACCTGGGCGTAGTGCCGGCGCTGTTCCGCCGCCGCCAGGCCATCGCCGGGCAGGGGCAGGGGCGTCGGTACGGGGCGAAAGGGCAGCTCTGGGCTCAAGCTGCCCCTCGGGCGCGGGGCCGCGTTGGCTGGGCGCCTGGACCGGGCCACCGCCTGGGCTGCGCTGCCCGTGCCGATTCCGAGCAGCATGAGCAGGGAGCGGCGGTTCATGGCTGGTGGGCGCAGGTGGGGGAGCGCCGCGGCTGAAGCAGGGCCAGATGGTTGGCCTGCAGCGGATTGAAGTTGTCGTCGCTGGCCAGCAGCAGCTGGGGTGGCAGGCCAGGGCCCCGCTGCCGCCAGGCCATCGCCTCCCAGTTGTCCGGCGGCAGGCCCCTGGCGGGCAGATCCCAGCTCGCCAGGGGCTCGAGGGGCGGGTCGGCCGCGGAAACCTCCCCTGGCATGGGCCGTGACGTGGGAAGTGGCATGGGCCGTGGCATGGGGAAGAGCGCCAGCCGCACCTGCCACTGCAGCGGCGGCTCGAAGCGGCGGAAGAGGGCCAGCAGGCCCGCCGGCTCCTCCCCAGATCCCTGCGGCAGGGCCAGGAGCTCGGTGAGCCCCCAACCCTCCCCGGGCAGGCGCAGCGGGCGCAGGGACCGCCACCCTGGAGCGCCTGGCTGGCCGGGCGTGTCCGCGCCAGGCCCTGACAGGGGCAGCGCTGCCAGCCTGACCCGATCGGGCGGATCCTGCAGCAGCGGCAGCTCCGCGGCCGCCAGCAGGGCCGCTGGCCCCATGCGCCGCCCCGGCAGGGCCGGCAGCACGGTGAGGGATTCGGGTCCTCCGTTGGCCTGCAGGCCCTGGCCGGCGTTTTCCAGCCAGGCCTCCGGCAACGGCAGGGAGGCGAGCAACCGGCCATCCGCCCGGTCGAACGCCAGAAGCCTGGCCAGCCGCTCGGGCTGGCGACGGCCCTCACTCACCACCCAGGCCCGGTTGCCCCGAAGCACCAGCCCTTCGCCATCGAGGCTGGCGGGTCGATCCCGCCTTCCGCTCGCCGACACGGGCAGGGGCAGGCTGCCGGCGGGCCGCAGGGGTACCACGCCCAGCTGATCCAGGCCCTGCCAGCGCTGCAGGCGCCCTTGTGGCGCATCACTCAGTAGCCAGAGCTCGTTCTCCACCACGGCGGCGGCGGAGAAGCCGCCCTGGGGCAGACCGGCGGCATCCGCGCGGGGCAGCTGGGCCTGGGCCACCAGCTCCCAGCCGGCGCTGAGGGGACAGGGCAGGAAGGGGGTCGCCAACAACGACAGAACGGAAGGAGGACAACAAGCAAGAAGGGCGCCCCGTGTCGGGCGCCCTTGGGCCTGTTGCAGGGATCGCGCTGCCCCGGTCCTGGCCTCTGATTCATAGATAAATCCGCCGCGGTGCCGTGTCAGTACGGCAAACCCTCCTCCTTCTCGGCCGGCGGTCCCGGGGAGCCGGCGGCGGACTCAGGCCCCGCCGCTGGCGGCCAGGGAGGTGGGCAGGGAGGCGGCTTGGGTGGGGGGCAGCGGGGCCTTCACCAGCTCCGCCGCGATGGCGCCGTCGAAGGAGACACGGCCAGGACCCAGCAGCAGCAGGGCCAGGCTGCCGCCCAGGTAGAGCACCACCAGCTCGAGCACGTAGATGTTCAGCCCGGCGGTGAGGATGTGGTGGTAGGCGGCCACGCCCATCGTGCCGGCGATGGCGAGGGCCCCCAGGGGGGTGAGCAGGCCCAGGATCAGCAGCCAGCTGCCCACCACCTCCGAGAGGCCGGC
>NZ_JBKKKY020000061.1:0-15459 GCF_046613545.2 Aphanothece microscopica RSMan92
GCCTTAATTTTTTCTACGATGTCTGGAAGACTTTGTGGCCCTTGCAGGATAAATTCCGTTGGAGCGTCTTGCAAGATATTGCCGATTGGAGCGGCCACCCTGAACCGACTAATCTAGAACGACGGCCAATGACTCATGATGAGCTTCGCAGGCTAGCCCAACAGGATTTTATCGAGGTGGGCGCCCACAGTGTGGATCACCCGCCGCTGCCCGCCCATCCAGAGTTTGAACAGCGGCGGCAGATCACGTTAAGTCGTGATTTTCTACAAGAGGTGTCGCCTAAGCCCGTACGCAGCTTCGCTTATCCGCATGGCGAGTTTTCTGCTCAAACAATCACGCTCTTGCAAGAAGCGGGTTTTGACAGTGCTGTTACGGTCGAGCAAAAGCTTGCGGGACCCAATTGCAACGCCATGGTCTTGCCTCGATTCGGCGTGCGAGACATGAGTGGCGATGATCTCGGTTTACGACTTCAGAAATGGTTCGACCACGTGCCGGCCGCTAATGGGTAGACGCGAGACTATTCTTGCGTGTGGTGGTGCTGGCTTTATCGGCTCTCATGCTTGTGTAGTGCTCCTCTTAAAAGGATATGACGTGATAGTGCTCGACAACTTCGCGAACGCGCGCCGCGACGTGTTGAAACACATTTCCAAAATTTGCGGCAGGAAGCCTCACTTGATCCAAGGAGACATCCGCAATCGCGCTTGCATGCATGATGTCTTCGCCAACTACCGCATCGATGCAGTCATGCACTTTGCAGGATTGAAGAGTGTTAGCGAGTCGGTGTCGCTGCCTTGGCTGTACTACGACATCAATGTGCATGGTACGTTGAATCTTCTTACAGCGATGCGCGAGGCGGAGGTTTTCCGACTGATTTATTCCTCATCATGCACAGTCTACGGCAACGCCGAGCACATGCCCTTGACTGAAGATTGCGCTCGGGGGTTCACTAGTCCGTACGGCCATACAAAACTAGTAGTTGAGGACATTTTGCATGAGTTTGCAAAAGCCGATACGCGCTGGGCTATCTCTTGTTTACGCTATTTCAATCCGTTGGGTGCCCATAAAAGTGGCACGATTGGTGAGCGTCAGCTAGGGACGCCATCCAACCTAATGCCATTGATAGTACAAGTGGCCGCAGGTGAGAGAGATTTCCTACGAGTGTACGGCAATGATTACCCTACGGCTGATGGCACTGCAGTGCGCGATTACATTCACGTGATGGATTTAGTTGAAGGCCACTTGGCGGCACTCGTATACATTCAGGAAAACGAGGGCTGGCATGCAGTGAATCTTGGTAGAGGCAAGGGCACTTCCGTACTTCAACTAATAGGCACATTTGAAACAGCCGTGAACAGATCGGTGCCATGGGAGTTTGCACCGCGCCGCTTTGGAGATATACCCGTGTGTTGGGCAGATCCCACATTGGCTTCAAGACTATACGGCTGGGCAGCACACCGCTCGCTTGAGCAGATGTGTTTAGACGCATGGCATTGGCAGTGCTCTTACCTTCCATGACTACGCAAGTACCACTTGTATCGGCTATAATCATCTTCTTTAATGGTGAGCGATTCCTAGGAGAGGCAATCGAGAGCGTGTTGGCACAAAGTTACGACAACCTTGAGCTGCTTCTAGTTGACGACGGTTCCAGCGATGACAGTGTGGAGATTTCGACCCACTACATCACTAAATACCCTCGAAAGGTCAAGTACCTGTGCCACGCTGATGGCCACAACCACGGGATGAGCGCTGCGCGCAATCTGGGTGTACTCCACGCAACCGGAAAGTATATAGCGTTTCTAGATGCTGATGACGTCTGGCTACCAGACAAGATTACCGAGCAAGTCTTACTCATAGAAGCCAACCCAGGAGTTGCCATGATTTACGGGCGTACGCAGATCTGGCATAGCTGGAACCCTCTCAATAACACCAAGGACTTCTTCTACCCGTTGGGAGTAAAACCCGATTGTATTTATCACGGTAGGCGCATGCTTGGCCAGCTGCTTGAAAATCGCTTTCAGTCTCCAACCACCTGCAATTCTATGCTGCTGCGTCGTGCCTTTTTAGAAGTTGGAGGCTGCGAAATAGCATTTCGCAACCAGTATGAAGACCAGGTGTTTTACTTCAAGCTGTATTTACAGCATGATGTGTACATAGCGAATGACTATTGGGCGCGCTACAGACAGCACGAAGACAACTCCGGCAACCATTTCGATCCAGATAGCTACTTTCGCGAGCGTGCTGCTTTCCTTGATGTAGTGATGCGCTTGGCATGCGCACAGTGGTCACAGCTTGATGGGGTCACCCAAAGGATTCTATTACGTGAGTATCTGTATACGCGATGGCCAC
This sequence comes from Aphanothece microscopica RSMan92, assembly GCF_046613545.2. Classification (NCBI taxonomy): domain Bacteria; kingdom Bacillati; phylum Cyanobacteriota; class Cyanophyceae; order Chroococcales; family Aphanothecaceae; genus Aphanothece; species Aphanothece microscopica. The sequence goes on from NZ_JBKKKY020000061.1 coordinate 2,347, forward strand.
GCGGCACGACTTGGGCTCAGAAGACGAGGAGGCTGCTGAAAAAGTTCATCAGCCGCAAGCTAACCGTCCAACGGCACTGAGCGGATGTGCGGCCCACAAGAGGTGGCCGGTCCGATTTTTCTTCCATGTCGCCTCAGAGGAGCGTATTCCGCGGTCACCTGGAGGCTCCGTGCCAAACAGGTCCCAGAGCAAATCGCCCAGCAGGGCCTATTAGGAGTTTGCAGAAAAACCATGCCGTGAGGCGTCTTTCTCCTCCCAAGCAGAGCTGGCCATGGCGGGGACTTGATGGGATGGGCTCAGACTCGCTATCCAACCATGAGCATCTGGATGGGGCCCTTGGCTGGCGTTGATGCTCCCTGCGGGCCCCTCCTTCTGGAGAACATCCCGTTCATGCTGTCGCCTCCAACGGTTTGAGCAGGTTGCCCAGTCGGATCAGGTTGTAGGCGATCACATGCAGTCCGAACACGGCAGTGACATTGCCCTGACCCCGCAGCTTGAACTGGCGCAATCCACCGAACTCCTTGATCCAGCCGAACACCTTTTCGATCCCGCGGCGTGCATGGATGGATTTGGCGTAGCCCTCATGGCGGGTGGTGCGGCCATCGATCGCGGAACCACCGGAGCGGCCGGAGTTCTGGGCCACATGTGGAGTGACGCAGAGCCGCCGCATCTCTGCGACGAATCCTCTGGTGTCGTAGTTCTTGTCGGCTCCGATGGTTTTCTGGTGAGCTCCCGGTAGATCCGCTGCCATCGCTTTGGCGGCCTCCCGTTCGCCGTAGCCATCGGCCTGCGTCACCCGGCAATTCACCCCCAGGGCATGACGGTTGTCCATGAGCACGTGGCCCCGATAGCTGGGCAGGGCCGGATGAACGTTGGACTTGCGGGCCAGCAGAGCGTCGGGATCGGTGCCGGAGCGGTGGGTCTTGTTGCTGAGCCTGAACCCGCGGAAATCGCCCTTGGCCCGCGTCTTACCGGTCTTGGCCTCCCCGAATCCCTCGCCCGGTCCGGATGGCGGAGGCGGCGGATCATCGTCCCCGTCGATGCGCTCCAGGGAGGTGTGAGAAGCCCAGGCCTGCAGCAGGGTGCCATCGACGGAGAAGTGCTCGTTGCTGAGCAGCGGTTTCACCTCCGGCGAGGCCATCAGCTTCTCCAGGAACCTGCCCATGACCTGGTCGTTGAGCAGCCGCTCGCGATTCTTGGTGAATGTCGTGGGATGCCAGATCGGATCGTCAGGGCTCAGACCCACAAACCAGCGAAACAGCAGGTTGTAGTGGAGCTGCTCCAGCAGCAGACGCTCCGATCGGATCCCGTAGAACGCCTGCAGCAACGAGGCCAGCAGCAACTGCTCCGGCGGCACCGAGGGCCTTCCTTCTGAGGCATAAAGCTCACAGAAGGTGGGATTGAGGCGATCGAGAGCCTGATCGGCCAGCTTGCGGATCCGCCGCAGCGGATGACTGGCCGGGATCCGCTCCTCGATCGAGACGCAGGAGAACAGCGAGCCGGTGCGCTCCTGTTGACCTCGCATCAAGGGATGGGCAGTTGCCCCATTGTCGCAGGGGTGGCCGGGTTTTTCAGCGAACTCTTAGAAGTCTGTCTCAGTAGGCCTGGCATGTGCGCCCTGCCTGCTGCGTCGTGTGCGGGAGCCGCATCTGACCCTTGGACTCTGAGCCCGCCAACGCCCCTGCTGCCGCAAGCGATCTGATCAGTTTCCTCCAGACGCTGCCGGACTGCCGGATGCGCCGGGGCATCCGCTATTCCCGGTGGTGGATGCTGCTGGTGGCGATCCTCTCGATCCAGAGCGGCCAGGGCTCGCTGGTGGGCATGGAGTGGGAATGAATCGCCTGGAGATCCAGCTCGGCTGCGAGATCGAGCGGGAAGAATAACAGATGGTTCTCCGGCAGCCACTCCACCGGTGAAGGCGGCAGCAGGGTTTCCTCGGGGCTCCAGGGGCGGAAGGCCTTGGGCTTGACCATGCCCCATTCTCCTGCCCAGAACCCTTGCTGTCACTAGGATCTGGGCAGATTCAGCGGCGGCTGTGCAAGGTGCGGGCGCGGATCTATGTGCGACAGCTAGGGGGATCTCCAAGCAATAGTGGCTCGATGCACCCAAAGAATCGCCAATGGTCGGACTGCAGATTGGCGGACTGAGCCTCACTAATGTCCCGAGATGGATTTTCGATTTTTACTGACAGTATCACAATGGCAAATGAATGATACAAACTCTCAATTAGCATCGGCCTAGATTTGTCATGTCTAAAAAGATGAGCCTTGGGTTTCGGCCAAACCAAACCAAACCTCATGGTCAGGACTCAACGTCAATCTAGCTGCATCTCACCCCGCAACCGCATCCCCCACGCATCCAGAAACGTCTTCCCACAGCTCGCCACCGGCACCGCCAGCAACAACCCCAGCAACTCCCCCAGCCCCAGCAGGCTGCCCAACCGGGCGCCGATCGGCAGGCTGATCAGCAGCCAGGCCGGCTGCAGCCCCACGATGCTGCCCATCAGCCGCGGCTGGATCACCTGATCCACCAGCTGGCCCACGGTGATCGCCGCCACCAGCACCTCGAGCCCCGTGCGGGGATCGTTGAGGGCCAGCAGGGCACTCACCAGCACGATCGTGAGGGCGCTGGCATAGGGCACCAGGGTGGTGAAGCCGATGGTCACGGCAAAGAGCACCCCATAGGGAATCCCCAGCAGCGTGAACACCAGGATCTGCAGGCCGCTCAGGATCAGCGCCAGCACCACCTGGCCGCCGAAATAACCCCGGAAGGTGCGGCTGAGCGTCTCCACCACCAGGGGCCGCACATCCGTCGGGAGCCACTGGGCCAGCCCCGCCGTGATCCGCTCGCCGCCCAACAGCAGGAACACCGAGAGCACCAGCACGATCACGGTGTTGACCGTGATGCCCACCGTGGCGCCCAGCAGCCCCAGCAGCCGTTGGCTGAGCTGACTGGCCAGCTTGCTCAGCCGCGTCAGCAGATCGCTGCTGAGATTGCCGAAATCGGTGGGAATCCCCTGCTCCTCGGCCCAGGCTTCCAGGGCATCCAGCCACACCTCTCCCTGGGCCAGCCATCCCGGCAGGGCCGCCACCAGTTCCGCCAGCTGGTCGATCAGGCGAGGCACCAGCCAGATCAGGGCCAGGACCAGCAACCCCAGGGCCAGTCCCAGCACCAGCACGATCGCCAGGGGCCGGGGCAGACCGCGCTGGCGTAGCCAGCGGCTGGGGATATCCAGCAGGAAGGCGATCAGCGCCGCCGCCACGAACAGGGCCGGGAAAGGTGCCAGGGGCACCAGCAGCTGCCGCAGCACCCAGAGGTTGAGCACCAGCAGCGGCAGCGCTAGGCCGACCTTCAACCAGGGGGGGAGCACCAGGCGTTCGAGCATCGCGGGGCAGGCGGAGGTACCGAGAACGCTTCAGCCCATCTGGGCCAGGTAGGCGGCACTGCCCAGCTCCACCAGGCGCCCATCCTTGGCCCGCACCTGAGCGTGCAGCTCGGCCCGGTAGGCAGCCACCGCCTCGGCCAGGGCCGGATCAGCCGTGGCCAGGATCTGCACTGCCAGCAGGCCGGCGTTGGTGCCGTTGCCGATCGCCACCGTCGCCACCGGGATGCCCGCCGGCATCTGCACGATCGAATGGAGGGAATCCACCCCCGAGAGAGCCCGGCTCTGCACCGGCACCCCGATCACCGGCAGGGTGGTGAGCGCTGCCACCATGCCGGGCAGGTGGGCGGCACCGCCGGCACCGGCGATGATCACCCGAAGGCCGCGGCCTGCGGCCTCCTGGGCGAACGCCACCATTTCCAGAGGGGTGCGATGGGCCGAGAGCACCCGCACCTCGGACGCGACCCCGAAGCGCTCCAGCACCGTCACAGCCGGCTGCATGGTGGGCAGGTCGGAGTCGCTGCCCATCACCACCGCCACCCGCGGGCCTGCAGCCGAGCTGGCAGCGGCAGAAGCGGCGGGGGCGGCACTGGGGCTCAAGAGCTGGCGGCGGAGGATGGAGCCATTCTCCCGTGTGCACCTCAGATGCGCTGGATCAGCAACGTGCGGCTGCCCCGTGCTGCCCGCTGCAGCCACGGCGCCGACCAGCGCTGGCGGGTGGGGGTGGATGCTGAAGGCTGGATCGCGGCGGTGGAGCGGATCGATGCGGGCAGCTCCGCCGCCGGCGACGACTGGCAGGGCGACTGGCTCAGTCCGGCGGGTGTCGACCTGCAGATCAACGGCGGCCTGGGGCTGGCCTTCCCCGAACTCAGCCCGGCCGATCTGCCCCGCCTGCTGGAACTGCTGGAGCTGCTCTGGCGCGATGGGGTGGAGGCGATCTGCCCCACCCTGGTGACCTGTGGCATCGAGCCCCTGCGCCAGGCTCTCGCCGTGCTGGAGCAGGCCCGCCAGCAGCACCGTCCGGGACGCTGCCAGCTGCTCGGCGCCCACCTGGAGGGGCCCTTCCTGCATCCGGACCGCCGCGGCGCCCACCCGGCGCACCACCTCGCAGCCCCGAGCCCGGCAGCCCTGGCCGAACGCATCGGCGGCTTCGAGGAGCAGATCGACCTGGTCACCCTGGCGCCCGAACTGGAGGGGGCCGAAGGCGTGATCCAGGCGCTGCGCGAGCGGGGTGTGGTGGTGAGCCTGGGCCACAGCACCGCCAACGAAGGCCAGGCCGCCGCCGCCTTCGAGGCCGGGGTGGCCATGGTGACCCATGCCTTCAACGCCATGCCGGGACTGCAGCACCGCGACCCCGGTCCGATCGCCGCGGCGGTGCTGCAGGGCGACGTGGCCCTCGGCCTGATCGCCGACGGCGTGCATGTGGCCCCCTCGATGGCCCTGCTGCTGCTGCGCCTGGCCCCGGAGCAGGTGGTGCTGGTGAGCGATGCCCTGGCTCCCTACGGGCTGGGTGAGGGACGCCACCGCTGGGATGAACGCCTGCTGCTGGTGCAGGACGGCAGCTGCCGGCTGGAGGACGGCACCCTGGCCGGGGTGACCCTGCCCCTGCTGGAGGGGGTGCGCCGCCTGGTGCGCTGGGGGGGGCTAGCGGAGCGGGCGATCGCGGCCGCCACGGTGACACCGCGCCGGGTGCTGGGGGATCAGCGGGATCCGGCCACCATGCTGGTGGGCACACCCCTGGGCGAAACCCTCCGCTGGCGGCTGGCGCCCGACCAGGGCAGCAGCCCGGAGCTCACCTGGCGGCGGGCGGCCTGAGCCCGGGGCCTGCTCCCTAGGATCCGCGCCAGTTGGTAGACGACTCCATGGCCGCTGAGCAGCTGCTGGACCCCTCCCAGGCAGGCACCGCGGCCGAGGGCACGGCAGGCAAGGCAGCCGAGAAGGCCGAGGTGAAGGGCTACTTCGAGACCACCGGCTTCGAGCGCTGGAACCGCATCTACAGCGAGAGCGAAGACGTCAACAAGGTGCAGCGGAACATCCGCCTCGGCCACCAGAAGACCGTCGACAACGTGCTGGCCTGGCTGCAGGAGCAGGGCAACCTGGCGCACCGCAGTTTCTGTGATGCCGGCTGTGGCGTGGGCAGCCTCAGCCTGCCCCTGGCCCAGCTGGGCGCTGGCTCGATCGCCGCCAGCGATCTCTCCGAGGCCATGGTGGCCGAAGCGGCCCGCCGGGCCAGCGAGGCCGGCATCCCCGCCAGCCGGCTGACCTTCTCCGCCTCCGACCTGGAGAGCCTCAGCGGCCGCTACGACACGGTGATCTGCCTGGATGTGTTCATCCACTACCCCCAGGCCGCGGCTGAGGAGATGGTGCGCCATCTGGCCGCCATGGCGGAAAGGCACCTGATCGTGAGCTTCGCGCCCTACACGCCGCTGCTCGCCCTGCTCAAGGGCATCGGCCAGCTGTTCCCCGGCCCCAGCAAGACCACCCGCGCCTACACGCTGCGCGAGGACGGCATCGTGAAGGCCGCGGCGGAGGCCGGATTCGTGCCCGTACGCCGCAACCTGAACCAGGCCCCCTTCTACTTCTCCAGGCTGATCGCCTTCGAGCGGCGGGAGGGTTCAGACCCCGGCCGGGGTTGAGTCCCCAGCGGCCAGGGGCTCCAGGATCAGGGCCTGGCTGTCGGCCAGGGTGAAGGCCTCCCCCTCCAGATGGGCCGCATCGATCGCCAGCCCCGGGGAGGCGAGCAGCAGCGTCCAGCCGCCGGTATGGGTGGGGAAGAGCTCGGGAAGACGCACCGCCATCGGTTCACCGCCCATGTGGGCCACCAGCGCCACGGCCCCGGACCCTTGAGGATCACGGCGCAGGCCGTAGAAGATGGTGGTGCAGGGGGTTGTGAGCAGGTCGAGGCGCTCGTCACTGACCCCCTCGCTCACCCGCAGGTTGTGACGTAGCCAGGGCCGCTCCCGGCGCAGCTGCCGCAGCGCCAGGTTGTGGGCCGCCCGTTCGGGCTCAACGCGGTCGGCATGCAGCCAGACGTTGCAGGCGGCATGCATGTCCTCCATGAACCGGCGGGCGAACGCCTTGAGCCAGGCCACATCCACCGTGGGGACCGCACCGGAGGGCTCGGCAGGGGCCGCGCCCTGGCACGCCGTGGCGGTGAGCTCGAGGTCGTAGTCGGTGGCTTTGATCGCCTCGGTGAGCGCCGTGAGGAAACCGCGCAGGTCCTCCAGGGTGGCGAAGCCGAGCCGCTTCAGACCGCTGAACAGGGCCCCGTCGCCGTACAGCTCAGGGGTGACCTGCCAGTCGAGGAAACCAGGCGCCTCCTCCGCCACCACCTTCACGCCGAAGCGATCATCGGTGTTGCGGAAGAACCCCCACGGCGCTCGCATCAGGCAGTGGATGAAGTCCATCGGCAGGCCGGGCGAGAAACCATAGGTGAGGGCCCCGATGGAAGGGTTGTCATAGGCATTGGCCAGCACCTCGGGCAAGGTCGCGCCGAGGTTGAGGTTGATGGGCTCACTGGCCGCCACCTGGGTGCCGCGACGCAGGGTGTCGTGATTGCCGCAGCCGGTGATCCAGCCGGCTCCGAACTGCATCTTTTCGCAGACGCGCCGCCATTTACGCGCCCAGAATCCCTGCAGAGCCGGGGTGTTGTGGGCGAAGATCAAGGGGCCCCACTGAAATGAATCGGGACGCAGCTCCACCAGATCGCGGTAGGTGGAGACCTCCTCCCATCCTTCGGCAGGCCAGGGGCGGCCATCCTCGTAGATCACGAACGGGCGCCAGCGGGCTGGTCCGATCTCCTGGACCAGATCCCCCATCGCCAGCAGGTAGGGGTCGTCGTAGTCCACCTTCTCGGTGAGGGGGTTGAAGTATTTGAAGTCCTGACCGCCGTCGATCCGGATCCCATCCGCACCGGTGCTCACCTTGCGGCGCTGCATCTCCAGCAGGATGGCCCGCACACCAGGGTTCTGATGGTTCACATCCTGGCCATACATGTTGGGCCCCTTCAGAAAACTGACATTCAGGAGGTCCAGGGCCTGGTTGTCGGCATGGCCGTAGACGAGGTCATAGATCAGCCGGATCGGGCCGGTGGGAAAGTTGTGGAGCTCGGCCACGAAGTCCACCAGTTCATCGGGCCGCAGGGTTTCCAGCAGGGCGGGGTTGGTGGCCGCACTGCCGAAGATCACCACGTCGTAGCCCCAGTTCTGCAGATCGGGCCGCCGCAGCCTCACCCGCACCTCGTTGGGATCCCGGAAGAGACCCTCGGTTTCCGAATCGAGCATCGCCCCGTCCTCGGCGCAGATGCTGAAGAAGTCGTCCTCCGCCTGGCCGGCGCGCACCTCCACCGTGGGCTCGATCGGCAGGAGCTGCACGGCGTCGTAACCGATCAGGTTGGTTTCCGCCGGCGTCAGGGGCTCGCCGTGGCGCAGCTTTCGGGCCAGCTCGCGGTAGAGCGCCGTGAGGCCGGAGACATAGCCGTTGGGCGAGGCCGTGCGCACATGCAGCTGCAGAATGTTGCTGGGAGCCGGCACCGTGAAGGGACACGGCGGCTCGTTCTCCGCAGCGTCGCGCAACACCGCCGCGGCCATGGCTTCGTAATAGGGCAGATCGGCCCGCCGCCGCTGCAGGGCGTCGACGTCGTACACCTCTGCCGGGGCGTACACCCCGAAGGGATAGGAGCTGCCCATCGGATCGCCCACCCTGAGCACGCCGTTGGTGTCCGGGCAGAGGTAACGCAGCCAGTACAGGGAGCCGATCGCCTGCGTGGTGCCGGCCTGCAGGCCGTTCAGCACACCCCACTGGTAGTCACCCTGCTTCTCGAGCTGCACATAGTCGCGGCGGAAGCGCACGGTCTGCTCGTCCCGGCCGGGATCGATGGGTTCGATCGGGGTGAACACCTCCAGGAGAATGTTCTTGGGCTGGATCACATCCCCGGAGAGTTCGGGCGTCCAGAAACCGATCTGGGTGAGTCCGTCCGCTCCCGGCCGGGCCCCCAGCCCCGTGGCCAGCTGACGGGCCTTCTCAAGGGTGGAGGCATCACTGGCCTCGATGGCCGCGGCCCAGGCGAGGAGCTCGGCGGTGGGCTCCGCCTCCAGCCGGATCGCGGGCTGGGCAGCTTGCAGGACAGCTCGTTGGCTCACGGCATCCTCTCCAATCACAGCAGCGGGAACGGCGGGCCATGGCCCACCCCCGGACCTCACGGTGCCATGCCAAGGCCATCGCCGAGGCGGCGGAGCCGGGGCGGCAGGGGCGCTTCGAGCTCGAGACGCCGGCCCTCGGGTGCGGTGAGGCTGAGCCGATGGGCATGCAGGTGGTAGCCCCCCTGCCCAGGCAGGACCAGCGGCTCCACATCCCCGCCAGGCCGGTAGAGGGGATCCCCCAGCAGGGGGGCGCCGGCGGCGGCCGTGTGGATGCGGATCTGGTGGGGCCGCCCGCTGGCGATCGCCACCTCCACCAGCCAGCCGGCCTCGCGGCGCTCCAGCAGGGTGAGGGTGCTGGCAGCCGGCAAGGGCCGTTCCCCGCCGGCCGCCCAGATCGCACCCAGCCGCCCATGGGGCCGCCGGCCGATCGGGGTGGTGATGGTGAGGCTCTCCCCGGGGAGCAGGCCCGCGAGGGCGCTGGCCGGTCCCACGGCGATCAGGGCCCGGTACCGCTTGCGGCAGCCCGCCGGCTGGGCCGGGCCCGGGGTGGCTGCGGTGCTGTCCCGCAGCAGGGCACTGAGCCAGGCCCTGCTGGAACGGCACCGGGCGCACACCAGCAGGCCGGAGGTGAAGCGGCCCAGCCGGTGCACCGGCCGGGGCAGGCCGGCTCCGTCCTCCAGGTCCCCGGCAGCCACCCGACGCTCGATCTGACGCAGCACCGTGTGCTCGAGGAACCCCCCGGCCGGCAGCACCGGCAGGCCGCTGGGCTTGTCGAAGACCACCAGGTCGCCGTCATCCCACAGGGGGGCCGGCAGCCGCGGCACGGCGGGCTCCTCCCACGGGGGCCGCCGCCAGGCGAGGCGATCCCCCGGAACCAGCGGCCCATCGGCCCGCAGGACCTGCCCATTCCGACTGATCTCGCCGGCGGCGAGGCGCTGCAACCACAGCAGGCGGGACGAATGGGGATAGCGGGCGGCGTAGAACCCGCTCACGCTGGGCACGGCATCCACTGGCAGCCCTGCTCTCGGCTGCAGAGCGGCAGCGTCCACCCGGTCGCGGTAGGTGTGGCCCGTGTTGGGGGCGGCGGGCAGCCAGGCGTCCTCCATCAGCAGGGCAGGGCGCGGTGCTCGGGCGGCAGGCGACTCAGTCGACCAGCCCGTGCTCCAGGGCGTAGCGCACCAGCTCAGTGCGGCTGGCGGTGCCGGTCTTGATGAACAGCCGGCTCACGTACTTCTCGACGTTGCGGATGGAGGTTTCCAGGCGCCGGGCGATCTCCTTGTTCATCATCCCCTCGGCCACGAGCTGCAGCACCGAGGCCTCCCGGGGGGTGAAGACGAGTTCGCTGCTGCCGGGCGCCTTCTTCGCCGGCCCCCCCGTGGCCAGGAGGGAGCGGATCTCGGTGATCTGCTTCGCCATCTGGCCGATGTCGGCATCGGCGAAGCGGGCCGCCTCGGCCAGCAGGCGTTCCTGGCGGCGCACCGCGTTGCGCACCCGGGCCACCAGCTCATCCGGATCGAACGGTTTGGGGATGTAGTCGTCGCATCCCGCCTGGAAACCGGCGATGCGGTCGGCCGTCATCCCCTTGGCGGTGAGGAAGATCACCGGGGTGCCGCCCAGCCGTTCATCGGCCCGCAGCTTCTTCAACAGCCCGTAGCCATCGCAGCGGGGCATCATCACGTCGCTGATCACCAGATCCGGCAGCAGCTCCTGGGCCTTCTCCCAGCCCTCTTCGCCGTCAGTCGCGGTGCTCACCTGGAAGCCCTCATCCTCCAGATAGGCCTTCACCGCCGAGCGCAGGCCGGGCTCATCGTCCACCAGCAGCAGGCGCACCGGTGGTCGCGGCTGGGTCTCGGCGCCGGGATCCTGGGGCTGATCGGCGACCTGATCAGCAGCCCGATCAGCGGTTGGATCGCTCAGCTGGGCAGCGGTGCTGCCGGAGTCAGCGGCGGGGGAAGGGTCGATCGTCATGGGGTTCAGTCTGCAGATCCTCAGCGGGAGCGTCCAGGCAGCACCTGCTCGGATTCCCGCAGGGTGGTGCTGTAGCCGAGCTGGCGGGCCACGGCCGTCAGACCGCTGGGATCCTGCCCGGCCCGCTCGGGATGGCAGACCGCCCACCACACCAGGTGATCCGCCCGGTTCGCCGGGGTGATCACCCCGCCGGGGTTGAGCGAACGGATCAGCCGACGGCCGTTCTCCGCCGTCAGCCGCATCGGCGCCTCCGGGGTGCAGCCCACCGTGTCGGTCTGAATCGTGACGTTCGTTCCCTGCTGGCGCCACAGCTGCGCCCGCCACAGGCCAGGACTGTCCGCATCCGCCACCGGTCCGTAGACCCCGAGCACCTGCAACCCCTCAAGGCTGGGGCGTTCTTCCAGCACCACCAGCCCCGGCGGCCGGTCGACGGCGTTCGCCCGCGCCGGCCGCGGCACCATCCCAACGGCCGGCAGCAGGGCCGTGCCCCCCAGCAGGATCACAGCCAGGTTCCTTGGCAGGGTTCTTGGCAGGGAGCCGCCCAGACGTGGCCTCGGCAGCGGCCCCCACGGGGTTGGCAGCATGGCGGCAGGCACGACCTTCCATGCTCGCCTACCTCGATCACCACGCCAGCACCCCCTGTGATCCGGCGGTCGTGGACGCGATGGCGCCCTGGTGGAGCGAGCAGTGCGCCAATCCCTCCAGCCGCGGCCACCGCCCCGGGCTGGCCGCCGCCGCCGCCGTGGAGCAGGCCCGGGCCCGGGTGACCGAGGCGCTGGGGGGCGGGCCGGCGGAGGTGGTGTTCACCAGCGGCGCCACCGAAGCCAACAACCTGGCCCTCAAGGGTGTGGCCGAGGCGGCCCTCGAACGGGGGGAGCCGCGGCGGCGGCTGGTGAGTGTGGTGACCGAGCACCGGGCCGTTCTGGATCCGCTCCGCTACCTCGAACGCCACGGTTTTCCCCTCACCCTGCTGCCGGTGGGATCCGACGGCCTGGTGGATCCGCAGCGGCTGGAGGAGGCCCTCACCCCGGAGGTGCTGCTGCTCTCGGTGATGGCCGCCAACAACGAGATCGGCGTGCTGCAGCCGATCACGGCGATGGCCGAGCGCTGCCGGCGGCAGGGCGTGCTGCTGCACGTGGACGCCGCCCAGGCGGCCGGCCACATCCCGCTGAGCCTGGCGGTCCTGGGGGCCGACCTGCTCAGCGTGAGCGGCCACAAGTGCTACGGGCCCAAGGGGGTGGGGGCGCTGCTGCGGCGCCCGGGGCTGGCCCTGGCCCCCCAGCTGCACGGCGGCGGTCAGGAGGGGGGGCTGCGCGGGGGCACCGTGGCCGTGCCGCTGGTGGTGGGCCTGGGCGAGGCCCTCCGCCGGGCCGAAGCAGACCGGCCGGCCCGGGCCAGCCGACTCGGTGCCCTGCGCGACCAGCTGTGGAGCGGGTTGGAGGCGCTGGGCGGCATCCGCTGCAACGGCGCCGGGGCTCCCCGTCTGCCCCACAACCTCAACGTCACCGTGGACGGGGTGGATGGGGCCGCCCTCCACCGGCTGCTGCGCCGCCGCCTCGCCGTGAGCAGCGGATCCGCCTGCAGCCAGGGCTCCCCCTCCCACGTGCTGGCGGCCCTGGGCCACAGCCGCGCCGAAGCCGCCGCCTCGATCCGCTTCGGCCTGGGCCGGGGCACCACGGCGGCGGAGGTGGCCGTGGCGATCGATGCCGTGGCCGAAGCCCTGCGGCAGCTGCGGGGCTGAGCCGAGCGGCACTCAGGCGAACACCGTGGTGAGCAGCAGGAAACCCACAGCCCCCAGCAGGGCCAGCACGGCCTGGGCCAGCTTGCTCACCAGCATGCCGGCCACCACCGCCAGGCCCACCACCAGCGAACGCCGCAGCCGCAGCAGCCCCATGGGCCCCAGGGCGGTGGGGGCCGTGATCAGCTCCCCCAGGCTGGCCCCCAGCAGCGGGCCCACCAGCGCCCCGAGCAGCGGTCCCCCCACCGGCAGGGCCGGCAGCAGGCCCACCAACCCCACCAGCAGTCCCAGCCCGGCCCCGATGTAGGCCCAGCGGGTGGCCTTGAGCCGGGCCGGGCCGAGCACCAGCCCCAGGGCGTCGGCGCCCCAGCCCAGCAGCAGCAGGACACAGGCCAGCAGAAAGGGCGCCCAGCCGGCGGCCCAGCCCACGGCCCAGAGCCACAGGCCCGCCCCCACCGGCAGCAGGGCCAGGCCGGGCAGCAGCGGCAGCAGGGTGCCCGGGATGGCCAGCAGCTGGATCAGCAGGGCCGCCCACCAGAGGCCATCGAGGGCGGTCATCACGGGCAGGGCGAGGTGGGGGAGGTGGGGGAGGTGGGGGAGGTGGAACCTGAAGCCGTTCATGGCCGCCGCCGCGCCACGCGGAACTTGGCCGAGCGGCTGCGGGGGTTGGCCTCCGCCTCCTCGGCGGCGGCCACCAGGGGCTTGCGGGTCACCCGTTCGAGCCGCTCATCACGGAGGAAGGCCGTCTTGACGCGGCGATCCTCCAGAGAATGGAAACTGATCACCCCGAGCAGCCCTCCGGGCCGGAGCCAATGGGGCACCTGCTCCAGCCAGCGCTCGAGCACCCCGAGCTCATCATTCACCGCGATGCGCAGGGCCTGGAA